>JBLNBY010000164.1:0-3090 GCA_050260295.1 Bacteroidota bacterium | reverse complement strand
CACAAAAGCGGTTGCTCCGCTGTATCTTTTCGTGGCCGGTGGACCGGCAAGTCAAGTGGAGCGAGAACTCGGGCTGCTCAAGGCGATGGTTGCCACCTTCAGACCGTTGGCCGCAGCTATTGCCAACAGCGCCGGTTCTCCTGATCCAGCCAGTGCTCCCAGTACAAGCTCCATCACGAACACCGGCACCACGACCAGCACTGGCACTCCAGCTGACCTGCTCTTGCCGCTGGATGTGCCCGAACTGCAACTGGCCCTCAAACAGCCGCGCGGCTGGGAAGTGTACGTTGGCAGGCAGGGCGCCGAAAGGCTGGTGCAGCTGGCTGCTGCCGACGGGAAGGCTCTCGTTCTCATCCACCTGATCTCCTACGATGCTCTCAGTTTTGGTAAAGGGAGCGCAGCTAGCGGTACAGGCAGCAGCGGTACTACAGGCAGCACCAGCAGTAACGATACTGGCAGCGACAGAGCTACCAGCAGCACCGGTACCGGCACTGGAAGTGTGGGTGACAAGGACGCCGTTCAACTGTTGGGACGGGCATATCTTGCCAATCTGACGGTTCCCGCAGAAGAAGGCGGCGAGGGGATAGCTGCCGTTGACGTGAAAGTAGCTGGGTTGACAGGCACGGCTCCGGCCCGGTTCGAGGCGATCTTCACCTACGACGACTCCCAGGTTGGTCCGGCAGCCGGCTGGCTCCTGGTGCAGATGATTCCCGCGTTAATGCCTGAGACGTCACCCACCGTACTGGTACTGGAAGCACGGGCTGTTGCTGACCGTTTCGACGCCCTCTACCCGACCTTCCGGGCGGTGAGCGAAAGCATCAGCCTCTTACCGGAAGCTTCCACCCACTAACGGCAGGAACAGTACTTTCCTGTCCGAATCTTTTATCCAGAACGGGGACGTTTGCCCACGGGGGCATCTCCACCACAGGGTGAGGGGGAGAGCAGAGATGAATAGACTCACGGGGCGGTTTTCCGGGCGGGGGGTTCCGGGCCGCGCGACGGCGCCGCTGGCGATGGCCATGGCAGCCGTGGCCGTAGCTGCCGGTGCCGGTGCGTTCCTGACGCCCGGACCAAACGTGCTGGGTGCGGGCGGCACGGGCAACTCGGGCAGCCCGGGAGCTCCGACAGTGATCGTTACAGTCGATACCGCCCAGAAAGTGGGGCGGACCAATAGGTTGCTCTTTGGCATCAACACGGCGCATTGGGATCAGACAGTCTTCCCGGGACCGTCCAGCGACATGTTGCTCTCCGCCAATCGGGAGGTGATCACCCGCGTGCGGGAGTCGGGAGTCACCATCCTCAAGTATCCTGGTGGTACGGCCGCCGACTCGTATGTGTGGAACAACCCGGCCAATCCCGCCAGCGAAATGGACACCGACGAGTTCATCGCGTTCTGCCGGGCGGTGGGCGCCGAACCCTGGATTCAGGTGAATATCCCGGCCGGACCGGAGGTGGCGGCCGCCTGGGTCGACTACATGAATAACTTACATCATTATAATGTAAAGTACTGGGAACTGGGCGACGAGGAATACGGGTCCTGGGCAAAGGGACACGCACCACCGGAGGTGTATGCAGCCAAAGCCAGGCAGTTCATCCAGGCCATGAAGGCCAAAGATCCGACCATCAAAGTCGGTATCTCGGTGGTGGGGTTTCCCGGCTACGACGACTGGACCCGCCAGGTGATCCGCCGGGTGGGTGATGTCGTGGACATGGTCGTTTTCTCCTTCTATCCGCTCGAGCCCGGACAGGAGAGCCCGGCGGCTTTCCTCCAGGCGGCCGACAAGCTGCGCCCGCAGCTGGACTACATTCATCGGATCATCCGGGAAGAGCAGCCCGACCGGGCCGATGACATCCTGGTGATGATCGGCGGCTGGAACACGGTGAGCGTCAACCCGACGCCGCTGGTGGAAGCGATGCCGAATGCGCTCTTCGTGGCCCGCATGCTGGCGGAGATGCAGACGCTGGACCTCGACGGGGCGAACTACTGGGCGGTCCATAACCCGGCGGGCAAGCGCGGCGGTGAGTACGGCTTTCTCAAAGCCGCCACCCATGAGCCCACCTATCCGTGGTATGCCTTCAGGCTCTTCAAGGAACATTGGGGAGAGACCGTCGTGGCCGCCTCGAGCAGCGCCACCCACGTCAAGGCGTACGCCACCCTCTTTGACCGGTCCACGGGGATAGGAGGAATGGCCGGTCCCCGGGCCTCGGTCTTCCTTCTCAACTTGAGTCCCGTTCGCACTGAGACGGTCCGGTTGAACTCGGCGGAGTTCGCAGCCGGAACGTACCGTGCCTGGATCCTGGCCGAGGGCAGGAAGATCGAGTCCTGGGAGGTATCCGCAGAGGGTGATGTACAACTGCCACCTTACAGTCTGGTGGTAGTCGAGGCAACACGGGCGGCTCAACCAGGCGATCTTGGGCGGGCATTCGTGATCAGCCAACGGGCCTCATCGGCCCTGCCGGGATACGAGGCGGAGAAAGCGGCCGACCTCGAGCCCGACAGCCGGTGGTGCTCAGTGATGGGGAATGGAATCGATCCACAGTGGCTCGAACTGGACCTGGGCTTTCCTACCGAGCTGGCCCGGGTGGCCGTGGAGTGGGAGGCGGCCTATGCCCGCCGCTACCAGGTTCAGATTTCCGAGGACGGCCAGGAGTGGCATACGGTGGCCCGGATCGACAAAGGCGACGGTGGTAGGGATGAGATCGAGTTTCCCGCAGTGACCGCCCGCTTCGTCCGGCTCTATCTGGAAGAGCGGGCCGACCCTCGTTGGGGCTATTCCATCTGGGAAGTAGAGCTTTACGAGCAGCAGAGTTGAGCAGAGTTGAGCTGGCTAGCCGCTTGAAGTGAAAGGGTGTGAACCAGCGAATACGTGTGAACGGGGGAAGCGGGTAGAGCAGGCAATTACCGGCGCCGCCTGCTCCCCTTTCCCCGTTCTCTTGACGCGCTTTCTTATCAGGCAGCTATTCTACAGCTAACCGGGCAGCTATTTGGCCAGCTTGCGCAGTTCATCTGCCACGCGGGAGATGAACTGGTTGGGGCTCGTCTGGCCGTTCACCAGTCCCGGAAGTTGGGCGTTGATCCGTTGCAGCATG
>JBLNBY010000163.1:0-10479 GCA_050260295.1 Bacteroidota bacterium | reverse complement strand
CATCCCGAATGTCCGGAGAATCGGGCCGTACCAGGTCCGGCCAAGTCTCAGTCATCTCAGTCACGCCGGCGGTAGATCAGGGCGGCCATCCGGCCGGTGGGGAAACCATCACGGCGGTGGGAGTAGAAAAGGTCGGGACGACAGCTGGTGCAGATGTTGGCGGTCTCGACCTGCCCGGGAGGAACTCCGAGACGCAGCAGCAACTCACGATTGGCAGCCGGCAAGTCGACTCTCCGGTCGTGAACTGCTGCTGCCTCGCCAAATCTCCGGCGAAAAGTCGTCCATAGCTCCTCGCTTACCTCGTAGCAGCATGGGCCGATGGCAGGACCGATAGCCACCCAAACATCTCCGGGTACAACCCCAAAGCGTTCCTGCAATACTCTTAGAGTAGCTTCGGCCACGCCCGCCAGCGTACCGCGCCAGCCGGCATGGGCAAGGCCCACCACCCCCGGTGCGGCAAAGAAGAGCGGCACGCAGTCGGCGTAGAAAAGGGCCAGAGGAAGTTCTGGCCGGGAAGTTACCAGTGCGTCCTTCCCGGGCAACGGGCCAGGCTCATGATCCGGCTCATGCTTCCTTGCTCGCGCCCCTACGATCTCCAAGTCGTCGGCCACGCCGACCCCGGCATCATGAACCTGCTCGGCAGTGACCCAGGTGCGAGTCGGCAACTGTAGGGTAGCGGTCACCCTATCTCTGTTGGTACTGACTCTCTCAGGCTCGTCCTGAACATGATAGGCGAGGTTGAGCGACGCCCAGGGAGCAGGGCTCACTCCCCCATGGCGGCTGGTGAAGACGGCGAAAGCCCCGGTCAGCAACCGGGGTCGCCAGGCAACGATCTGATCAGGGTCGGATATGGCTTGTGCCGGGGAACGCGGGTACCACTCCCCGGCGGGGTCGATTCCCTGGGTTCCCTGGATTCCATGGTTCACGGATTTCCTCCCGCCGGTGTTGAACCTGGTATGCGGGGTCTGCCAGCTCCGGACATTCCACCAAGATACAGTCTACACCGATCAATACCACCTGGGACCAGGGAATCTGAAACTCGCTCACGCGGCGCCAGAAGAGACGCCCTTCCACTTCGGGAAGAATCATGGCGAGCACCTCCCCGGTGTCCGGGTTCATCTCCAGGTCGTACAGATTGCCCAGCCGCCGGCCGTCGACCAGGTTGATGATCTCTCGCTGACGCAACTCCGAACTGGTGATCATCATGGGCATCCCCCGCCTCACATCAATTGTATGAAGGCGAGGAGACGGCAAGTCTATCTAAACCATCCGCGTACCCTATCCCACCAGTCATCCGGCAACCACTTCCAGCCAACTTTTACTTGTACGGGCTTCCCTGATCCGGGTTTGGTTGAACTTGCCTGTGACTTGTCTGAACTCACCTGCACAACGAACTGCTTGGAAACCGACGGCGGGGCCGCGGCAGTACCAGAGCCCCCCGTCGTGGACGCCGCCCGCACGACGCCGGGGCCACTCTGGGATTCAGGGGCGGAATTGTCCAGGTCGAGGCAGAGAGGTGGAAAGAGCACGCACCACCAGTTCGCACCCCTACCATCCCCCAGGACCAGCTGCACTGCCCTGTAGATACCGGCCGGGTAAATCAGTGCGCCATACCGTCTATCCGGGAAGTGGACATCCCCGATCTCGAGCCGCACCCCATAGCTCTTCCCTGCAGACCGGATCTCCTGTAGAGCCACCGCCTCCAACTCGCCCTTGTGGAGCCGTACCAGCCACTCTGCCTCCGTTGCGGTGCGAATGGGACCAAAGAGTTCGCCGGTCATTTCCAGTAGACGGTCCCTCACTCGCAGTTTGAGCTGCTGGTCTGCAGGATCGTCACTGTTGGCGAGGATGTGGAGACGTAGGAGGTTATGGGGGTTATAGGCAAGAACAGCTTCCGATCCTGCCGGCTGCGTACCCTGTCCCGAACTGCTCCGGACAGGAGACGGCAACCCCACCAGGATGACGAAACCAACCAGAAGACTTGCCAGGCAGAAGTGCCAGGCCGTTCCTCCCATCTCAATTTCTTTTGTGAACCTCACCCGCGGGCACACCCTTCCCCGTTTTTCACTACCGTCGCTCACCGTCGTGCAACCCACCGTCAGCTGGCCATGAAGCGGCGCAGACTTTTGAGAGCCGCCTTTTCCAACCGCGATACCTGGGCCTGGGAGATGCCTATCTCCTGGGCCACTTCCATCTGTGTCCGCCCGTCGAAGAAACGCTTGTGAAGGATCAGCCGTTCCCGCTCGCCCAGCTTGGCCATGGCTTCCTTGATGGATAGCTCGTCGAGCCAGTTGACGTCATGGTTTTTCTCGTCCCCGATCTGGTCCATTACGTAAATCGGATCACCGCCATCGTGATAAATCGGCTCGAACAAAGAAATGGGCTCCTGTATTGCATCCAGGGCAAAAACCACCTCTTCCCTCGGAATCTTGAGTTCCTCCGCGAGTTGAGCGATGGTCGGCTCTTTGGCATACTTGTTGGTGAGTTGATCTCGAACCTGGAGCGCCTTATACGCGATATCCCGCAGTGAACGGCTTACCCGTATCGGATTGTTGTCCCGCAGATACCGCCGGATCTCGCCGATGATCATGGGCACGGCATAGGTGGAAAATTTCACATCCTGACCGAGATCGAAATTGTCGATAGCCTTCATGAGTCCGATGCAGCCGACCTGAAAGAGATCATCGGCTTGCTCGCCCCGATTGTTGAACCGTTGGATGACACTGAGCACGAGCCGGAGGTTGCCCTGGATCAGCTCGTTTCTGGCTTCCTTGTCGCCCTGGCGCATGCGGGCGAGCAACTCGCGCATCCGGGCATTGGAAAGCACGGGCAGCTTCGAGGTGTTGACACCGCAAATCTCGACTTTGTTGGTCATGCTGTTCCCTCCCGCAAGCCTAACCAGAGTATGGCCCGCAGACAGGATGACTATTCCAAGTCGAGCCACCGGCATGGGGGAGGGGTCGGGTGAATAGAGTGAGGGAATAGGAAGCCCACCCTTGCATCGGGAGCTAGGGGGACAGGTCTCATGGAGGAAGAGGTCAGATACCTGTACCTGGATGAACTGGCTCTGCAAGTCCTGCTCAACGCGGTGGCGGATTTCTGGCTGCTGGCGGCGACGGCGCGAACCGTGGGCCTCATGCCTTCCCGAGCGCGCCTATTCCTATCCTCTCTCGTCGGCACGGGCTATTACCTCGTGTACCGCCTTGCCTCGATCGGCCTGATCTCCCCCGGCTTTCCCTGGCGGTCGCTGCCGGTGCTGGCCCTCGTTGGTATCGCCATGCTGGTGATAGCTTTCGCACCGCTTTCCTGGCGGCGACTGGCCAATCTGTCCGCCGCCTTCATGCTGCTGGCGGTCTTGTCCGCCGGCATCGCCACCACCATCGCCTATCTTTTGGGAGATCCCGGACAACCACATTGGACCGGTGGCGGAATCGCCTTTTTGGTGGCAATTCCCACGCTGGCACGTAGCGTCTGGGCAAGTCTCCACCGGCATGCCTGGCGGCGTCTCTACCAGATCCAGGTAATCATCGGGTTGGGGGGTAAAACGGTGGAGCTACCCGCCCTGCTTGACACCGGCAACCAGTTGCGGGATCCCTTCCTCGATCAGCCGGTCCTGGTCAGTGAGCTCGACCCCGTCCGCCCGCTTTTGCCGCCGGCCATCCACCGGGTCGTGGAGTCACTGGGCAGGGGCGAGCTGACCGCAGCGACCGCGCTTGCCGGCTCGGAGTTGCGGAACCGGTTCCGGTTGGTGCCGTTTGCCAGTCTCGGACAGGATCGGGGTCTTCTTTGGGCTCTGCGTCCCGACTGGGTAGCGGTGCGGACGTCTGACGGGATCTATGAGCATCGCAAGTGTCTGGTAGCTTTCGTCCCGCGACACTTGGACGCAGATGGGATCTACCAGGCGCTCGTGCCTGGGGCTTTACTGTCCCCTGCTGCCTTTTGTCGTTCCCCTCATTTGTCGATGCCGTCAGGGACCATTGCCCCCGGCACCCGGGCCCAAGGAGGAGGTACGTCCGGACATGCTTCCATCAGTCCTGCCTGACATGGCCGCCCGTGTGGTAGCCCGTTTGGTGAACGAACTGGTAAAGGTCTGGCGCCACCTGCGCCTGAGGCTCAGCCACCTGCTCGGCAGTCCGTCTCCTGTGTATCACGTGGATAGCCGCCCGGTGCTGCCGCCGCCCCTCTCGGCCGCTCAGGAGGCTGAGCTACTGCGCCGGCTGGCGGCCGGTGACCAGGAAGTTCGGACGCCATTGATAGAGCACAATCTGCGGCTGGTCGTCTATATCGCCCGCAAGTTCGAAAACACCGGTATCCCCGTAGAGGATCTCGTTTCCATCGGTACCATCGGCCTCATTAAAGCCGTTCAAACGTTCGACCCCGGCAAGAAGATCAAACTGGCCACCTACGCCTCCAAATGCATCGAAAACGAGATCCTCATGTATCTGCGCCGTAACAGCAAAACGCGGGCAGAGATCTCCATCGACGAGCCGCTCACCACCGACTGGGACGGCAACGAGCTCCGGCTCTCCGATGTGCTCTGGGCCGAGAGCAACGTGAATAAGCGCCTGGATGAGGAAGTGGAGCGGGCGCTGCTGGCCCGGGCGCTCTCCCGGCTCAACCCCCGGGAGCAACTCATCATGGAGTTGCGCTTTGGTTTGCGGGACGGCGAGGAGAAAACACAAAAGGAGGTCGCCGACCTCCTTGGTATCTCACAAAGCTACATTTCACGGTTAGAGAAGCGTATCCTCAAGAAATTGCGCCGCGAGATGAGCCGGGCGGAAAGCGGCTGAGGCCGAGGCGATGGCGACACCTCTGCCATACACGCCCCTGTTCCCCCGCTCTGCTGCTCTCCGCCCGTTACCGTTTGTTCATCACTCGTTCGTGGTTCATGGGCGAAGTCTCAGCGCCGGCGCAGGAAGGCCGGGATATCCAATTCATCGCTGGTAAAGGGCCGGATCTCGAGACCCTCTGCCGGCCTCTCATGGTCCTCGGACGCCCGCGGTTCAAATCCGGTCGCGATCACCGTTACCCGGATCTCATCCTGCAAACTCTCATCGATGACCGCCCCAAAGATGATGTTGGCTTCGGGATCGGCTGCCTCGGCCACTATCTCAGCCGCCTCGTTGACCTCAAAGAGTCCAAGGTTGGAGCTGCCGGTGATATTGAGCAGGATGCCCTTGGCTCCCTCGATGGATGCTTCCAGCAGCGGGCTGGAGATGGCAAGCCGCGCCGCCTTGGCCGCCCGGTCCTCGCCTGTGGCTCGTCCAATCCCCATCAGAGCCGAGCCGGCATTGGTCATGATGGTGCGCACATCGGCAAAGTCCAGGTTGATGAGGCCGGGAACCGTGATCAGGTCCGAAATGCCCTGTACGCCCTGCCGCAAGACGTCATCGGCCACCCGGAAGGCGTCGACGATGGATGTCTTCTTGTCGACCACCTGCAACAGACGGTCGTTGGGTATCGTGATCAGCGTGTCGACATTCTTCTTGAGGGCTTCGATTCCCCGATCCGCCTGCATGGCCCGCCGCCGGCCCTCGAAGGAGAAGGGGCGTGTCACCACGCCGACTGTCAGGGCGTTCAGCTCCCGGGCTACCTCCGCCACGATGGGACAGCCGCCAGTCCCCGTCCCGCCACCCATCCCGGCGGTGATGAAGACCATATCTGCACCGGCGAGGGCTTCTCGGATCTGCTCCCGGCTTTCCTCTGCCGCCTTACCGCCCACATCAGGGTTCGAACCTGCTCCGAGCCCTTTGGTCAGCTTGTTGCCCAACTGAATCTTGGTTTCGGCTTTGCAGACCTGCAAGGCCTGGGCGTCCGTATTCATGGCTATGAACTGCACGCCCGCCAGCCCTGCCTCGATCATGCGGTTGACCGCGTTGCTGCCCCCGCCGCCGACCCCTGCCACTTTGATCTGAGCAAAATGGCCATTATCCTTTTCTAGTTCTAGCACCGTACTCCCCCCAGCGCTGCCATCCACCTGTAATGACTCAATTCCAAGCAATTCCAGTTTGTCAAACTGGAGGTTGTTTCGGTTGACAATATCCTTCGTAGATTCCACAACCGCGGTCACTTTCCCTCCTGCCGCAGCAGTGCACCCGCAGAAGATGACATGTCGAGAACCCACCCCGCTCCGTACGAGGAGACCTGTGGCAAGATCGCTGCAAGCCGGGCCAGGGACTCCGGAAAACGGCCCGGATCGACAGGCATGTCCACCGCCAGAAGTGAGACAAGATACAGCCGCAATACCGGTTCACCGGCAAGGTCAGAAACGTGTATCTCCGTGATCTGCCCCTGCAGCTCCGCCGGCAGAGCTTGGAGCAGGGCGAGCGCCCGCTCGAGGCCGGCATTCCTCAACCGTACCCCAACCACCGGTGTCGGAAGATGAAGACCGGTAATAATTGGAAGGCTCTTCTCCCGCGCCGGGTCGGCGAGGCTGAAAGGGATGCCGTCCTCATCGAGGGTCAGAAAACCGTCTCCCGCCGGCAGCAGGGCAACCCCCCGCCGTTCCCGGATGGTAATGATCACTTTGGACGGCCAACGCCGGGACACCTCGGCGCTGAGAATACGGGGGTGAAGGAGGAGCCGGCGCTCGACGGCAGCCGTGTCCACCAAAAGGAGCGGCTGGCCTGCTTCGATCTCGGCCAACTGCTCGACCTGCAGAGTGGAGAGTGCGCTGTTACCCTCCACCACCACATCCCGCACTGCCAGGAGGGGCGAGGAAAGGATGATCAGAGCCGCGCACAGAAGGAGAAAGAGAGCCAGCAGCCAGCGCCAGCCCATCTCGGCCTTCCGCCCAGCCTCCTGCTCTCCCGGCAGATCCTCGATGAACGGTGCGTTGGCCAACTGCTCTGTACCCCCTTCCCACACACTGCCGGCCCTAGACCTCCAGCCGGCGAATCCTTGCTCCCGCGTGCTGCAACCGCTCCTCCAGCTTGGCATAACCCCGGTCGATGTGCTGAACGCCTTCGATCAGGCTTTCGCCCTCGGCAGCCAGAGCCGCCACGATCAGGGCCGCTCCCCCCCGCAGGTCCCCCGCCGTTACCCGGGCGCCCGTCAGGTGGGAACCGCCCTTGATAACCGCCGTACGGCCGTCGACCCAGATCTGCGCGCCCATCCGCCGCAACTCATCGGCATAGCCAAAGCGGGCGGAGTGAACCTCATCAGAAACGATACTCGTCCCCCGGGCAAGGGTGAGCAAAGCGGTGATCTGCGGCTGGACGTCGGTGGGAAACCCCGGGTACGGCAACGCCCGTATGTGTACCGGCCGGTACATTTCCCGCATTGCTCCCCGGCTGCGCACTCGCAGGGTCGAAGGGTCGGGACTCTCCCAGTCCACCCCGATTTGCGACAGTTTGGCCAGCACTGCCTCCAGGTGAACCACCGGCGCCGGTCTCAGCGTCAAATCAGCACCGGCCGCCGCTGCCACGACCAGGAACGTCGCCGTTTCAATGCGATCGGGCATCACCTGGTAATTCGTTCCCTGCACGGCCGATACCCCTTCCACCCTGATCACGCCTGTCCCTGCACCGCTTACCCGTGCCCCACACTGGTTCAAAAACCTTTCCACGTCGCCTATCTCCGGCTCGCGGGCAGCATTGTGGATAACCGTCGTTCCCTCGGCCAGCACGGCTGCCATCAGCAGATTCTCGGTGGCGCCCACACTGGGAAAGTCCAGGTATATGTCGGTACCCTGCAAACGCTCGGCTTCTACGATGATGAACCCGTATTCTTCCCGAACCCGCGCCCCCATCGCCTCGAGCCCCCGCAGGTGAAAGTCGATGGGCCGGGGGCCAAGTGAGCAGCCACCGGGGTGAAAGATACGTATGCGTCCCTTGCGGGCCACTACCGGCCCCATCACTTGGATGCCGGCACGCATCTCACGGACCGGCTCGGGCGGTGCTTCGGTACCCAGCTCCCGGGCCTCGATGAATAGACTGTCACCTTCCCGCCGGACCTGGGCCCCCAGTCCTTCCAGTATCTGGACCATCATCCGGACGTCCCGAATGTCAGGTACGTTGTCCAACCCGCATGGCCGGTCAGTGAGAAGAGCGGCCGCCATCAGCTTCAGAGCGGAGTTCTTCGCCCCGTGGATCGGGATACTCCCCTCCAGCCGGTTCCCACCTTGAATCCAAATGGCCTCCATGGGCCGCCACCCCCGCCACGACGGCCACCCCCGGTTGCCGAAAGGCGACCGTCCCATCAGTGTGAGCGGCCCATTCTATGCAACTCTAGTACCTTTGGCTCACCTTGTGTCTGCACTCCTCTGTTTCAAGCCCACTCTCGCTACTGCCGGATGATCCGTTCTGCCAATGCCAGGATCTCCTCGGTCGCCTTGGGCCGGGCACAAGCTCCCGCCGCCGCCCGCATGGCCGGCAGCCGGCCGGCGTCATCCAGCATGTGCCGCAATTCGTTCACAAGTCTGTCCCCGCTGAGCTCTGCGTCGGGGACCACCACTGCGGCACCCTGACGGGCAAGCACCTCGGCATTCGCTTGCTGGTGGTTGTCGGCAGCAAAGGGATAGGGGACGAGTATCGACGGTACCTTTTGAATGAGCAGTTCAGCCAAAGAGAGTGCTCCGGCCCGGCTGACGGCCAGGTCGGCGGCGGCCAGCGCCAGTGGCATGGCATGGGTGTAGGGAGCCATCAGCACGTTCCGCTGGCGGACGAGCTGCTGTTCGTACTTATCAGAACGCAGGCTCTCTTCCCGCCATTCCCCCGCCAGTTGCGACACAATCTCGGGATAGGACCTTTCACCCGTCAGCCAGAGCACCTGCAGGTCCGGTCTCCCCTGTAACCAGGGTAGCGCCTGCAAAACGGCCTGATTGATCCGGTGTGCTCCCTGGCTGCCGCCAACGACGAGCAGCGTGCGCCGCCGCTCGTCGAGGCGGAAGAAGGCGAGGGCCGCCTTCCGCTCGGCCAGAATCACTTCGGGGCGTACGGGGTTGCCAGTCACCCGCAGGCGGGGACGGAGAGCGGCGGGGAAGAAGGGAATTGCCTCATCAAACCCCAGGGCTACGAACCGGGCATAACGGGCCAGGTAGCGGCTGGTCCGCCCGGGAAGTGCGTTTTGCTCCTGCAAGAGCAAGGGCACCCGGCGAAGGGTGGCAGCGAGTGCGAGTGGTCCGCATACATACCCACCCGTGGCAATGACGAGATCAGGCCGAGCCCGCGCCAGGAGTCTCGTGGCCTGCAGTACTCCCCCGCCGGCGGCCACAGCCGTACCCAAAACGGTCCAGGGCCGCGAGCGACGGAAGGGTTGTGTCGAGATACTGTGGAAAGGCAAGCCTTCCAGCGGTACGAGACGCGCTTCCAGTCCGCGTGTGGTCCCGACGTAGATGACTTCGGCACCTTGTGCAACCAGTGCACGTGCGAGAGTGAGAGCAGGGTATACGTGTCCACCGGTACCGCCGCCGGTAACGACGACCCGGAGCTTCTTCGGCTCGGCCAACTACGTCTCCTCCCCCTGCCGGGAGATATTGAGCAGCACTCCCACAGCTGCCAGCGTCACGACCAATGAGGAACTGCCGTAACTCAGGAAGGGCAGCGTAATGCCGGTAACCGGCAAGAGTCCAGTGACGACCCCCATGTTGAGGAATGCCTGGACACCGATGAGCGCCGTAAGCCCGGTGGCAAGAGTCGTCCCAAAGAAGTCGGGGGCGCGCAAGGCCGCCCGTAGTCCCCGCCAGCAGAGCAGGAAGAAGAGAACGACCACCAGCGTCGCGCCAAGGAAACCCAGCTCCTCACCCACGATACCGAAGATGAAGTCGGTGTGCTGCTCGGGAAGGTAAAAATACTTTTGGCGGCTTTGCCCCAACCCGCTGCCAAACAAACCGCCTGATCCTACCGCCAGCAAGGACTGGATCGTCTGAAACCCGGTGTCCAGCGGGTCAGCCCAGGGGTTCCTGAACCCCATGATCCGCCGCATCCGGTACGGTTCCATCCAGATCAGGGCCACTATTCCCGCAATGGCCATGAGGCCGGTTAGAAAGATGTGCAGGCCACTGGCACCCGCGGCAAAGAGCATCACGACCGTAATTGCGCCCAGGGTCAAACCCGTTCCCAGGTCCGGCTCGAGCATGACCAAACCGAATAGTATTGCAGTTACCAGCAAGGGTGGCAGGTAGCCCCGCCAAAAGGACATGAGCAGGTCACGCCGGCGGTCCAGCCAGTCGGCAACACAGAAGATCAGAGCCAGCTTGGTGACCTCCGAAGGCTGCAGGTTGATGAAGCCCAGCGGAATCCATCGTTTCGCACCGCTGATCTCCCGGCCGACAAAGAGAACGGCTACGAGCAGGGCGACCGACATCAGCATGCCCGGCCATGCCAGCCGGCGCAACCAGTGGTAGTCGATGCGGGAAAGCAGGCCCATGGCAACAAGCCCCAGCACCAGTCCGATAAACTGCCGTTTGGCATAGTAGAGCGCATCGTTGGTCTCGAGCAACGCCTGCACTGCACTGGCGGAAAACACCATCACCAGACC
>JBLNBY010000162.1:0-4696 GCA_050260295.1 Bacteroidota bacterium | reverse complement strand
GAGACGCCGCGGGAAAGCGCCCGGATGCACGCCTGCACCTTGGGAATCATGCCTCCCTGGATGCGCCGCTCCTCGATCATGCGGTTGGCCCGCTCTACCTGCAGGGCGGAGATGAGCGTGGCGGGATCACCGGGATCCTCGAAGATGCCGTCTACGTCGGTCAACATGATCAGCTTCTCGGCACCCAGGGCGGCTGCCAGCTCGCCAGCCACCAAATCAGCGTTGATGTTGTAAGCTTCGCCGTTCAAACCCGCCCCCACCGGCGAGACGACCGGAATATAACCAGCCTGCGACAGCAGGTGAACTGCCGCCGGGTTGATTGCTTCCACGTCACCCACGAAGCCGAGGTCGACCGGCCCGCCGCCGGCCGCAGCCATCTCCTCCGGAGTCAGTTGATGCTTGCGGGCAACGATCAGATTGCCGTCGACACCCGACACTCCCACGGCCCGACCGCCGAACTTGTTGATCAGCGCCACCAACTGCTGGTTGATCTTCCCAACCAGCACCATTTGCACGATCTCCATGGTTTCGGCATCGGTGACGCGCATCCCGGCCACGAACTGCGACTCCTTGCCGAGTTTCTGCAGGGTGGCGGTGATTTCCGGTCCGCCGCCGTGAACAATGACCGGGTGAACTCCCACATACTTGAGCAGGATGACGTCGAGGGCGACCGCCCTCGTCAACTCGGCGTTGTCCATGGCGTGACCGCCGTATTTGATTACAAACGTTTTACCGGCGAAGGTACGAATATAGGGCAGCGCTTCTACGAGTACTCCTGCTTTCTCCACCGAGCTGAGCACGGTTGTAGCCCCTCCCTTTGGTGTTTCGATCCCTTTATCTCCCAAACCGGTCCGAGCACGCGTCAGGTCCGGTAACTGGCATTTATCTTCACGTAGTCGTAGGTAAGGTCACAGCCCCAGGCGACCCCTTCTCCCCTGCCTTCCGACATCGTCACTCTGATGAGCACCTCGGGTTGCCGAAGAACGTCGAGAGCAACTGCTTCGTCGAAGGGAAGCGCCGCCCCATGTTCACAAACCTGCAGGTCACCGAGGTAGATGTTGACGCCTTCGGGCCGGAAAGGAATTCCAGCATAACCGGCAGCGCAGAGAATCCGTCCCCAGTTGGCGTCCTCACCGAAGACCGCCGCCTTCACCAGGTTGGAACGGGCGATGCTCCGGGCGATGGTGCGGGCGGCTTCATCCGATGACGCGCCCTCGACCTTGACTTCCAAGAGCTTGGTTGCACCCTCACCGTCCCGGGCGATCGCTTTGGCGAGCTGGCTGGCTGCATACTCCAGCGCCCGGGCGAAGACCGGGAACTCGGGGTCGGCCGCCGTCAGCGGGTGGTTACCCGCCATCCCGTTGGCCATGAGCAAGGCCATGTCATTGGTGCTGGTGTCGCCGTCCACGGAGACCTGGTTGAAGGTGCGGCTCACGACCTCCCGGAAGAGCCCGTCGAGAGCCTCCTTGTCCACTGCACAATCCGTGGCCATGAAGGCCAGCATGGTGGCCATGTTGGGGTGGATCATCCCCGAACCCTTGGCCATGCCAGCCAGGTAACAGTCGCGCCCCTGGATGCGAAAACGTACGGCTACTTCCTTGGGCACGGTATCTGTGGTCATGATCCCTTCCACCGCCGCGGCTGCCGCTTCCCGACCCCGCGCAAGCTCGCGAGCGGCGGCGGCTATCCCGGCCCGCACCTTATCCATATCCAGGGGCATACCGATCACACCGGTCGAGGCCACCAGCACGTCTTCCTCCGCCAGGCCCAGCTCCTTGGCGACGGCCGCGCCCATGGCCAGGGCGTCACGTTCACCCTGCGGTCCGTTGCACGCGTTGGCATTGCCGCTGTTGCAGACGATTGCCCGTGCCACCCCCCGCCCCCGCACCCGGGCCTGAGTAACCAGTACCGGCGCGGCCTTGACCTGATTGGTGGTAAAGGTGCCTACCACCACCGCCGGACTCTCGGAATAGATCAATGCCAGGTCCCGGCGCTTGCGCTTCAGACCGGCATGGACACCAGCGGTCTTGATGCCGCGGACGACCGTTATTCCCGCCTCGATTAGCTCGATCTGCTGCCCTTCTGCCACCTGCATGCTGATTTCCACCCTCATCAACCCCTCGCTCGCCATCCTCGGCCAGCCAGCCAGCGGCCGCTCGTGCTTTGCCCGACAGACCGCTTCATCAAATAATAACTGACAAACGATCAGGGGAATACCGGCAATGCCGTCAGCCCGGTCTCTTCGGGGAAGCCAAACATCAGGTTGAAGTTCTGGACGGCCTGGCCTGCCGCCCCCTTCCTCAGGTTGTCGATGGCAGCCAGGGCGATCGCCGTCCTGCCGTCGGGGCTGATGCGCACGGTGACATCGCAGAAGTTGCTTCCCGCCACCGCCTTGATCTGCGGCAGCCTGTCACCATCCAATACTCGGACAAACCGCTCACCGGCGTACGTCTGCTTGTAGAGGTCGAGAGCCGCGGAAGGCGCAAGACTCCGAGCCAGGGGAACGTAGCTGGTTGCCAGGATGCCGCGGCTTGCCGGAATCAACTGGGGAACGAAGTTGATCGTTACCGGCATGCCGGCTAGCTCGGCAGCTTCCTGCTCCATCTCCGGGGTATGCCGGTGCGTCGCCACCTGGTAGGGACGGGCATTCTCCGTCATCTCAGGGAAGTGGTAGCCCGGCGCCGGCGTCGCCCCCGCACCACTCACGCCCGAAAGCGCCGCAACCTGTATCGGGCCGTCGGCGAGATAACCCGCCTTGAGTAGCGGCGCCAGGGAGAGCAAGACCGCCGTGGGGTAGCAGCCCGGGTTGGCTACCAGGTGCGCCCCCTCGATGGCCTGCCGGTGTAACTCGGGAAGGCCATAGACTGCTTGCCCGAGCAGCGGTAAAGTTTGTTCGTCATGCGCAAACTTGTAGTAGCGAGGATAAAGAGAAGCGTCATGCAGCCGGAAATCGGCTCCGAGATCGATGTAGCGAGAGCCCGCCCGCATGGCTGCCAGTACGGGTTCCCGGGCCGCGCCCGCCGGAGTCGAGCCGAATATACAGTCGACAGAAGCTGCGAGCTCTTCGGGCTCGAGTGGTTCAAACACCAGATCGTCCCGGTGGGCCAGGTGTGGGAAAACCGTGCTCACTGGCTCACCGGCGTGCTGCCGGGAGATGACATGAATCTCCGCAACCCCCGGATGGCCGAGGAGTAAGGAAAGAAGCTCCGCGCCGGCGTAGCCCGACGCGCCGATGATTGCCACCTTGACCAAGAATACCCCGCCTTCCGCCAAGTTGGGTTCAGTATACTACCGGTCGCATAAATATGCAATAACGACGGGTAAACATCCAAGGCCCAGCAAGCGAGGGTGTAGCTCCATTCGGCCACCATCATACCCCCTCCGCGGCCAAAGGGATATGGAAACAGTGAGACACTTTTGTCGAATTGTGTGGTGTGTTTACAACGAAACTGGAGAAGGGACGGACCGCTGTCAGGCGAAGGAATGAGTACCAACAGTACCAACCACATGGAGGAGGGTTCGTCATGTCGGTCGCAAGGCCATGCTCAAGATAGTATGTTTTGGCCGGTTGCTGCTTCTTGGTCGCATTGGCGATGCTCGTATTCCTTTCACCTGCAGTTTCCGCCGCAGAGACTCATGACAGGTACAAGGTCGAAACCTACTACCAGAGTGAGACTATTGATACTTATGGACCCCAGCAGGTTGGCCCGGACGAGATCCTTGGTAGCTTTTGGAACACCGCTGATACCTCGGTAACGTGGAGCCTCACCTACGAGGCAAAGACAGGCCAGGGGATTACTATCGGGTTCAACTCGGAGTGGCTAAGTGCTGGATATAACGCATACGAAGAACAGACTACGTCACAGACGTTTGAGGTAGAAGTACCGTCACACAAACGAGCGGTAGCGATCAAAAGGGTATATCACAGACTATCACACTTGAAACTGACCAGGGTCGATGTGTTTTGGTGCCACACTCACAATACATACGAAGAACTGAGGTATGACGCTGGAGAAGCCGACTACAAGGATCTGCGGGCCGAGGTTTAGGTCGATGTGTTTACGTTCTATCCCGATGCGGTTAAATCGGTACTAACGGAATGAACTTTGACGTAGACGCCTAACGCATAGAGGAGGATGCTCAGGATGTCGACCAAGAAAACGATGTTTTTGGCTGTGATGGTTCTGGTGGCCACCTTGTTTGTCGGTGGTGTGTGGGTGTTTAACATGTCAGCTTCCAAGGCGTCGGATACTCCTGTTAGGGTATGGGTGACTACTAATGACGGTTCGCATACCCGATCCAGGTTCATTTATGTCGATAGTGAGGCTCTGACTTCATTTACAAACTCTTCGTTCGAGAGAGGTCCGGTGTTCCTGGAAGGCCTGGTCGGTGATCCAGGAGAACAACAAACCAAGATCTTTCTCAACCGCGACACCATCCTGGAGATCCTGGTCGTTCCTCCGGGAACTAATCCTCCAATCGGGTGATAGTCAGGGCCCGTGAACTGACTGATAATGTCAAGTATACACAGGGCCAGCTCCCAACAACAGGGGCTGGCCCTGTAGCTGCAGCTTGCCGCCTGTGGAGGGCATCTACAGTAGGTTGGACTAACCCTCACGTTTGGCCAGCCGCAAGCCCAACCCGCTGAGACTGCCCTCTGCCACCAGCTCCACCTCGGCTCCCAATCCACGCAGCT
>JBLNBY010000161.1:0-10868 GCA_050260295.1 Bacteroidota bacterium | reverse complement strand
AAACGATCCTGTCAATGTCACACCCTGGAATGGACCGATCCGGCCCGATACCTCGACCCAGTACTACGGGGGTGATCTGGCGGGAATCCGCCGGCGTCTGCCCTACCTGGCAGAGCTGGGGGTGACGGCGTTATACCTCAACCCGATCTTTGCCGCCCAGAGTTCCCACCGGTACGATACCGTTGATTACCTGCGCATCGACCCGATCCTGGGCACTTTCGAGGACTTCGAGGATATGCTCGCTGAAGCCCATCGGCTAGGCATCCGTATCATTCTGGACGGTGTATTCAACCATGTTGGGACCGGCTTCTGGGCCTTCCAGGACGTCTGCCGCAAGGGTACTGCCTCTCCCTATGTAGACTGGTTCTACATCCACTCGTTTCCGATCCGTACCGACCTGGGCAACTACGAGTGCTGGTGGGGAGTACCCTCCCTGCCCAAGCTGAATGTTTCGCACCGGCCCGTGAGGGAACACCTGCTGGAAGTGGTTCGCTATTGGACCTCCGTAGGGATCGATGGTTGGCGGCTGGACGTCCCCAACGAGATCCAAGTTCCGGGCTTTTGGGAGGAGTTTCGCCAGGTAGTCAAATCCATCAACCCGCAGGCTTTCATCGTCGGCGAGATCTGGCGTCCCGACCCTTCCTGGTTGCAGGGGGATCGCTTCGACAGCCTGATGAATTACCCCTGGGGGCTCGACAGCCTCGTCCCCTTCTTCCGGGATGAAAGGAGCTGGCCGCCTTCCCGTCTGAGAGGCTTGGTTCGTCATCTTCTGCGTTCTTACCCGCCGCAGGCGCTCGCCATGATGTTCAACGTGGTCGACTCGCACGACACCGACCGGGTGCTGACGCTCTTGGGGGGCGTAAACCGGGGCTAACGCCCCCGGCCCGGGGCGGTTGCCCGGCTGAAGGCGCTGACGGCCGTGCAGTTTACCTTGCCGGGGGTTCCGGTCATCTACTACGGTGATGAACGGGGAATGCTGGGCGAAAAGCGGGACAACTGGGATGCCCAGCGGGCACCCATAGACTGGCAGCGGAAAGATGAGGACCTGGCTCGTTGGTATCAACGGCTGATCCGCCTGCGCCGCACCCACCCGGCGCTGCGCGGTGCCCGTCTGCAATTGCTCCTGGCTGACGATAACACTGGTGTTTTCGCCTACCAACGTCCTGACCCGGCGGATCCCAAGAATCCGCTGGGAGGGTTGGTGGTGGCGACCACCGCCCGGGACGAACATACCGTTTCGTTCCTCCCACTGCCGGAAGTGCGCGGTGGCTATGTCGATCTTCTCTCTGGCCGCCGGTTCTACAACACTCCGCGGGGTGTAGAGATAGAGTGGCGCGGGCCGGTAACGCTGATTTTACAGTCGGTCCAGACGTGACAGACGTAGCCAGAGTGCCCAGCACTGTGCTACTCTGTATGAAATCATGGTACCAACGGCCGTCTGGCCGCGATGACAGGTGGGAATTCAATGCCAACGGAAGAGAAGCACGTCGAAGTCATCGAGCATCTCATATGCCGCACCAGCGATGAGTTGCTGCAAAGCCCTGCCTTTCGCAAGGTGCTTATCCGTTTCCTGCGCTACCTGGAGCGCCGGGCCTCCCCGCTTTTGACGGTAATGGAACCGTTCGGCCTGGAAGGCAACGATGAGCAGATCGCGGTGTATGGCGTTCCTTACGACCTGGATGGTTTCATCCAGCTGCTCCAGCTCCTGGGTCACAGACGGGTGGATGACATCCGGGCGGCCGTCCCGGCGTTTGCCAACAAAGTCTCCGACATTGGAGTTTTCAGCGACTTCGTGGAGGAGTTGTATGACTTTTGGCGCAAGCACGAGCGGTTCTTGATTCTCGAACCCAACCCGCGGCTTGGCACCGCCGAGCAGCACCAGCAGTTCATCCAGCTGAATGAGGAATTCAAAGCGGTGGTTCTCGATACCTATCGCAAGATCAATGCCAACCTGGTGGGTAAGCGCCCCCAGGTATACCGGCAGCTGCCTTGCGGGGCAGGTGTAGGCTTCCTGGTCGGTCCGGTGGAGTGGGTCGTACCGGGCGTTCAATATGAGAAGCTCAAGGGGATCCCCTTCATTCAGACCGCCGTGATCGAGCCGCCGCTGGTGTACTATCCCAAACGCAACTTCCGTCGCGGCAGTTTTGAACCGCTGGCGAACCACCCAATGCCGCAGGTGCAGATCGAGCCGTCACAGTGGCTTTGTTATCCGGCCTGGGTAGGTGACCTGCTGATCTTCATCTTCTTCCATAAGCGCTACATGGCGCTGGCCGCCAGCCTCTCCAACCTTTTCGAGATGGCTGCTCCCCATCAGATCGAGGGACGCCGGCCCGACGGCATCTTGCTCTTCGGGGTCGAGCCGGAAGTGTTGCCGGACAATCCGACGATGTACTACGAAGATCAGGAGACCGGTATCGTGGTCGGGTTGGTGGTCAAGTCCGACGACGTCGACTACTTCGGCTACTTCAAGAAGATGACCCTGACCCTGCATAACGTCATCTGCATCGAGCGGGGATGGCTGCCAGTCCATGGGGCCATGGCTCGTATCCTGTTGCGTTCAGGGGCGGAAGCCAACGTGGTTCTGGTGGGGGATAGCGGCGCTGGCAAATCCGAGTCGCTCGAGGCCTTCCGGGTTCTGGCAGGTCAATACCTGCGCCAGTTGACGGTCATCTTCGATGACATGGGGTCACTCCGTCTGCCCGCCGACGGCTACGGTCCGGTGCTGGCCAAGGGGACGGAGATCGGGGCATTCGTTCGTCTGGACGATCTCGAGCCCGGTTTTGGCTACGCGGAGATCGACCGTTCCATCTTCATGAACCCTCACAGGACCAATGCCCGGCTCGTCATCCCGATCACCCGCTACGACCAGGTGATCAAGGGCGTGCCTGTCGACATGTACCTCTATGCCAATAACTACGAACAGGTTGACGAGGAACACCCCTATCTCGAAGTGTTCACGGGCGTCGAGCCGGCGCTGCGGGTCTTCAGTGCCGGGGCACGCATGTCCAAGGGGACGACGGACGAGGAAGGGTTGACCCACACCTATTTTGCCAACCCCTTTGGTGCTCCGCAGAAGCGGGAGAAGCACCATGGGTTGGCTCGCCGGTATCTCTCCCACATGCTGCAAAGTGGCGTGGTGGTCGGTCAGCTCCGCACCCAGCTGGGAGTCCCCGGGTATGGGCCAAGAGGGCCGGAAGCGGCGGCACGGGCGCTCTTCGATTTCATCACCCACCGGACCGGTGAGGTGAATGTGGCCGTGGAGGCTGGTAACTGACCAGGCGAATGGACGACCGGGCCGGTGAATCGGCATCTTGGTCGGCGGTTGTACCAGCGAAAGCAAGACCCCCGGGTGGCGACCATAGGGCCATACACCGGGGGTTTCCCTTTTGAGCCTGCCGATGGACGATCCGTCGCTGTCGATACCGGTCACGGTTTTATGAAGACATGGTTACCGATGATTACGCTTACTGGTTGGCGGGTTACCCAGCTGGTCGGTCTGACCTTCGCTGGATTGTAGAAGCCGGTCGCTCCCCGGCTGGGATCCCAGCCGCCGAGGGCAAGATCGACCGCCTTCAGGGAGAGCGAGTTGGCGGGTTGGTTGATGGTGCCGTTTTGAACCGGCTCGTACTGATAGTACCCGCTCACCTTTTGATAGATGATGTCCGTCACATTGTTGGGGTAACGCGGGTCCTCGACCCGGTTGAAAATGGTGGCCGCCACTGCCACCTGCCCTTCAAACGGCTCTGCTTCCGATTCGGCCCGTACCAGCCGGGCTACCAGATCCTTTTCATTCCACGTCAGCGAGAGACGGGGAGGAGAGGACGGTTCGCCGGGGTTGGGAGCAGGCGGTTGGTTCGGAGCAGGTGTCGGGGACGGTATGATCAAAACCTGCCCGGGACGGATTTCGTTGCTCCAGAGGTTGTTGGCAGACCGGAGTGCACTGACAGTGGTGCCGTACCGCTTGGCGATGAGGTACAGGGTATCGCCATACTGAACGGTATACCGCTGCCCGCCCCCGCTCGTGTTGCCGCCGTTGCTGCTGCCGGGGATGACCAGCACCTGCCCGGGACGGATTTCGTCGCTCCAGAGGTTGTTGGCAGACCGGAGTGCACTGACGGTGGTGCCGAACCACTCGGCAATGAGGTAGAGGGTATCGCCGGGCTTGACCGTGTAAGTCTTCCCGGAATCGGAAGAAGGCTGGGGGTCAGGGATGGTGATGACCTGTCCGACCTCAAGGTAGCCGCTCCAGTTGTTGTTCACGCGTTGCAGGGTGGAGACTGGAACGCCAAACTGTTGGCTTAGCTTGTAGAAAGTATCTCCTCGTTTAACTGTGTAGGAGAAGGCCCAGGCAGGTCCGCCGGCGGCGATCAGGCCCGTTAGCAGGGCTGAAACCGTAAAGAGGGATACTGAGTGCCGTCGAAGCGACATTGATTACCCTGACTCCTTTCTGGAGTTGGTATTGCGGGCCTTGCTTAGCAACGTATGGCAAGATAGGTGTGAATTTGCCGGAAGTGAAGATGGTGTAACGATGACGGTGTTGTAGCAAGATGCTAGGGTCTAAGCAAGTTTTGGAAGGAGATCCAAAAGCGTTGCTAATCCGGTAACGGCCCGATGCTCTGATAGTTAGACACAACTCTGCCTGTCCCTGCTGGTAATTGACGTATACGGATGAGTTGGGCCGTCGTTACCAGATTGTCAGCAATCTGTATAACGACGGCCCATGTTTCCTTACGGAAGATGCGCGAGCGAAGGCTCGAGCATCACATAGCAGCAATGGGCAGCAACCAGTGGAAACGTCGTCCGCTACGAACTCAACAGGCTCAAACCTCTTGACGCCAGGCCCGGATCTCCGGCCAGACTTCGGGATCTTCCTGACCAAGCGACCAAAAAGCGACGCCGGCCAGGTGATAACGATCTGCCAGTCGCAGGCGCCGGGCTATGGAGCGGGCGTCGTCGTAGAAGACGACGTTCTCGCGGCCATCCTCGCCGCGGAAGTGGAAGTGCCGGCACAAACCGTCATAGTCCCAAGATCTGAAGGCCCCATGCTGCTGGCGGAGCTCTTCGGCGTGGGAGTAGGGTACATAACTTCCGCTCACTGTCTTCCCATCCTCGTCGACGACCCAGTGGTAGCCGTAGAAGGGGAGGCCGAGTACGATCTTTTCTGCCGGGACATGGGCGGTGGTGTATTCCAGTACCTTTTCCAGCCACCAGGCCGGTCCGACCGGTCCCGGGGGGCCACCGCGCCAGTGAAAGTCATACCCCATGAGGATGAAGAGGTCGGCCAGTTGGCCCAGGGCCGGATAGTCATAAGGATCGGCCCAGATCAGATCGGCGCTTTCGGGATTGCCGGTGGGCGGGC
Organism: Bacteroidota bacterium; assembly: GCA_050260295.1. Taxonomy (GTDB): domain Bacteria; phylum Bacillota; class Limnochordia; order Limnochordales; family DUMU01; genus DUMU01. The sequence goes on along the minus strand of JBLNBY010000161.1, from coordinate 5,509 downwards.
GGTAGGTGGAGACTACGTCCACGGTGACCAGCTTTCCCTGGGGGCGCAAGCGGTTGGCGACGCGTGCCACGAAAGCTGCATACTCCGAACGGAAAGCCCACGCCCCCTCAAAGTCCAGGTTGATTCCGTCCCAGTCGTTCTCTACTACCAGCACACAGAGGCGGTCGGCCACTTCCCGTCGCCGGGCGGGATCGCAGACGATGGCGGCAGCCGAATCGGCGCGGAACCCCTCGTTGGCGACGAGCGGTATGCACTTGATTCCCTTTTCCCGGGCGATCCGGTGTACCGCGTCGATATCCGGCTGTTCAGCCCGTTTCAGCGAACCATCGGCAGCGATGGAGAGCCCGGTCGGGCTGATATGGGTGATCGCGTCGACATTCTGCTCAAACGATTGCATGGCCGCCTGGTTGGGAAGCCAGGGGAAAACAAGCTTTGGCATAATGTTATCTCCTTTCTACCATAAGCAGACAGCCTGCCGTCGCCGGGCCGCCTACCGTCACCTCCCGTTTTCGTCAACCGGTGGTCAATCCCTGCGGCCGGTTGGAGGAACGAGTCGGCAAAAGCTCACAGAATCTTCTCCAGGAATTGGCGAGTACGGGGATGCTGCGGCCGGTTGAAGAAGTCCGCCGGCGTGCTTCGCTCGATGATGCGACCCTCGTCCATGAAGATGATCCGGTGGGCGACTTCGCGGGCAAAGCCCATCTCGTGAGTGACAACCACCATGGTCATGCCTTCCCGGGCAAGTGCCTTCATGACATCGAGGACTTCCTTGATCATCTCCGGGTCCAGGGCAGAGGTCGGTTCGTCGAAGAGCATCACCTTGGGGCGCATAGCCAGGCTCCGGGCGATGGCCACCCGCTGCTGCTGGCCTCCGGAAAGCTGGCCGGGGTAGGCGTCGCGCTTGTCGGGGATGCCCACTTTCTCCAAGAGCTCGAGGGCGATCACCTCTGCTTCGGAACGGTTCAGCTTCCGGACCTTCACCGGTGCCAGGATGATGTTTTCCAGGACGGTCCGGTGGGGGTAGAGGTGGAAGTGCTGGAACACCATCCCCACTTCCGCCCGGACCTTGGTGATGTCTACCTGGGGAGAGTTGATGTCGAAACCATCCACGATTATCTGCCCGGACTGAATCTCTTCCAACCGGTTGATGCAGCGCAGCATCGTGCTCTTGCCGGACCCGCTCGGTCCGAGTACGACGACCACTTCGCCCGGCAGGATGGTTTCATTGATATCCTTGAGGACGTGCAGGTTGTGATAATACTTGTTGACTTCCTGCAACTGTATGATCGGTTCGGCCGCGGCTCTCGCCACCGCCGTCCACTTTCCATTGGTCACAGTCAACGTCTTTGTCCCCCTGGAGACAGACTACTCGGCTGCGTGGTTAGGCTCAAAGAGGACTTCTGGAGGTGCCGCCGAAATTGCCTCTGCATAATGATTCATTCGTAGCATAAAGGGGGAGCCTTTGCAATGAAAAGAGTAGGGATGCTGGTGGTGCTCCTGGCACTGGTCTTGGCTGGGAGCATGCCCGCCCTGGCGGTCGGGAAACTGCGGGTCGCCACCGATGCCACCTTCCCGCCCTTCGAGTACGTGGACGAGAAAACCCGGGAGATGGCCGGATTCGATATCGACATAATCAAGGAGATCGGCAAGCGGCTGGGTATGACCGTGGAGATCGTCAATACTGCCTGGGACGGCCTATTGCCCGGTCTCAAGACGGGGAAGTATGATCTGGTCATCTCGGGAATGACGATCACCGATGAGCGGGTGATGGCGGTCGACTTTTCCGATCCGTACTTTGCCACCGGACAGGTAATCTTGGTGCGCGCGGGCACGACCGATGTAAAGGAGCCGTCCGACTTGAAAGGCAAGATTGTGGCGGTACAGATCGGTACTACCGGACAATTCGCGGCTGAGAAGATCCAGGGGCTGAAGCGTATAGATACCTACGACACTACCCCGGCAGCCTTCATGGCTCTGAAGATGCGGAAGGCCGATGCGGTGGTGACCGACGAGATGGTTGCCAGGGAAGAGCAGCAGGCCAATCCCGGCCAGTTGCAGTTGGTGGGCCGTCCCTTCACGGTCGAGTATTACGGTATCGCCGTCAACAAGGGTAATACCCAGTTGCTGCGCCAGATCAACCGGGCCCTAGCTCAGATGAAGGCCGACGGCACGTATGATGCCATTTATGACAAGTGGTTCGGGGATAAGTAAGCCGTTTGAACCTGAAGCTCAAGGCTTGGGCGGAAAGCCCGAAGACTTGAAGACTGCCGGTCGAAAGCGCTACAGTCAGGATTTGTGAGACTTGATCGCTAAGGCCGGGCGGGTCGGCGGCTTTGGCAAGGAAGGGAGACCCCTGTACCGACGTGCGGGCGGTCTCCCTTTTGATGTAGATTCTGCGGGGGTGGCTTTCTTGGGCGGTTTGGCAGATTTGTGGGCGAAAGTGATCGCCTTCTTGCGAGAGTGGGGTCCCCAACTTCCTTACCTGCTCGAAGGGGCGCGGTCCACGCTGATCCTCACCACGTTGGCGGTGGGCCTCGGGATCGTATTCGGTACCGTCATCGGGCTGTGCCGGGTGATCCCGTCCGAACCAATTCGCAGGAATGAGGGCATCGTCAGAGTGCTGCGTGCGCTCATCTTGCGCTTCGTACGCTGGGCGGCGGGGGCGTACGTCGACTTCTTCCGCGGCACGCCGCTCTTAGTTCAACTTTATATTGTTTTCTTCGGTCTGCCGATGTTGTTTGGCTCGCTCTCCTTCGATGCCTTCACTGCCGGTGTCATCGCTCTCAGCCTCAACTCGGGTGCATACGTGGGCGAAATAGTCCGCGCCGGCATCCAGTCGATCGACCGCGGGCAGATGGAGGCGGCTTTGGCCACCGGACTCACCTACGTCCAGGCCATGTGGCACGTGGTTCTGCCTCAGGCAATGCGGCGCATGGTTCCCCCGCTCGGCAACGAGTTCATTGCCCTGCTCAAGGACTCGTCGTTAGTGGCAGTCATCTCGCTTGAAGAGCTTTTCCGCCGTTCGCAGATCCTTGTAACCCGCACCTTCAAGCCCTTTGAGGTCTACTTGATGACGGCGGTGATCTACCTGGTGATGACCAAGGCCATCTCCTTGCTGGTCAACTGGATTGAACGGCGCAGCAATGCCCGCCGCCGCACCAGTAAAAGAGTGGAAACGACCACCCAGACGGCCAGTGCGTGACCGCGAGTTTTCTGAACCGCGAGTTTTCGTGAACTGAAGGTGAGTGCAGGGATGAGGGATGCGGCAGCGTTGGGAGCACCCCGCTCCCGGGCGGGCTTTGGCCGCCTGCAGGCAGACTTGACCCTTTTGGGAGTCACTTTTCTGTGGGGCAGCACCTTCGTGATGGTGAAAGACGCCGTCAGCGGCTACCCCGTCTTTTCCTTTCTGGCGATCCGCTTCGGATTGGCACTGGCGGCACTCCTGCCAGTACTCTTCCACTTGCGACGTAAGGGCGAGCTCCGGCTGCCCTGGCGGCACGTGGGGTACGGTTTGTTGACCGGGGTACTGCTCTTTGCCGGCTACTCGCTGCAGACGCTGGGACTCCAGTCCACCACGGCGGGTAGAGCCGGTTTCCTCACCGGGATGTCAGTGGTAATCGTGCCTTTGATTGCCGCGGCGGTATACCGGCGGCTGCCTGGCTGGCCTCCGCTCGTGGGTACGGGCTTTGCCGTCGCCGGGCTCGCCTTGATGTTCCTGCCCGCAGAGACAGCCAGCGGAGGCATCTGGTCCGTCAGTTCCGGAGATCTGCTGGTGCTAGCCTGCGCATTTGCCTTTGCCGGACATGTGGTGGCCATCAGCCGCTTCGGGGCCGAGATGCACGAGGTAGTACTCAGCGCTTTGCAGATAGCGGTTGTATTCGTTGCGAGCCTCCTGGCCGCCTTCCGCTGGGAGGCGGTTGACTGGACGGCATCCGGACCGGTCTGGGCCACTGCCGCCTTTACAGGGGTCGTGGTTACCGCCGGTGTGCTGCTCGTCCAGACCCGTGCCCAGCGCCATACGACTCCGGCCCACGCTGCCGTCATCTTCGCCCTCGAACCGGTTTTCGCCGTGCTGTTTGGTTTTCTCCTGGCAGGGGAGGTATTGGGACGGGAAGAGGCGCTCGGTTCAGCGCTGATTCTGGCAGGTATGCTGGTGGCCGAAGTTGGCTCGGCGATCAGGGAGAACCCAAGGGCAAGCACGAGCGCTCGGGGCTGCTCCAGTGCATCTTAACCCGCTCGATCACGTCACCGTCCAGTACGTATTCGGCATCGCCAGCACGGAAAGTTATGGTACGCCGCTCGGTGTCGAAGTGGGTATCCCCCAGGTGAAACTCGAACTCCTCTCCCGAGGCCACGCGGACGATTACCTCGCCCCATCGCTTCAACTGCTCCTGCACGATCTCCATCTTCACCGCGATCAACCCTCCCGGATTACACGACCTTTGCTGATTGGCGGGATATTCACCGGGGGTAGTGTACCCACTGCTCGGGGCGGCAAACTTGGCCCGGCAATCTTCCGTGGCGCGCGGTTGTTACCTGTGCTTGTATCCCTGGGTGGGGGTGGGGCTAGGTGCCCAGGAAACGACCAAGCTCCCCATGAAACGCTTCCGGCTGTTCCAGATTGGGGAGATGGCCGGCGTCTGGTATCACTGCGACACGGCAATCGGGAATCCGTGCGGCAGCCTGGTGAGCGTGTTCTACCGGGAAGAGCCGGTCCGAATCGCCCCAGATGAGCAGCGCAGGCTGCTTGAGGCGGTGCAGCCGTGGGTACAGGTGACTTGAGGGAAGAGCAAGCATCAGGCCGGTAAGCAGGCTGGCGAGCCGGCTTTGGCGATGCCCGTCGACGGCCAGGCGGGCCAGCTCGTCGTCGAACCGGTCGGGGTGGGCGAAAAGAACCTCGGCGAAAAACCTGTGCACTTCGTAGGGGCTGATGCGACCGGTAACCTGCGCCCAGGTCAGTGGCAGGAAGTGTTTCACCAGGTGTGCCAGACGTCCGGGATGGGGTGCTCCCATTCCCAGCCCGTCGACTACCACCAGGCGGTTGACGCGGATTGGCCAGTCGATGGCAGTCGCCGTGACGATCGCTCCCCCCAGGGAGAGGCCAACCAGCGTAACCGGGCCGAGGTCGAGGCGGCCGAGAAAATCGCCCAGGAAGCGGCTGTAGAAGGGGATCGTATAGGTGGTCAGCGGTTTTCCGCTCTTCCCGTGGCCGGGCAGGTCTATGGCTATGGCGTGGAATCGCGGGCCGAGCCTGGCGAGATTCCTGCTCCAGATGCGGCCGTCGGACTGGTAGCCGTGGATGAAGACCACCGGCTCCCCATCTTCCGGACCGTATTCCCAAAGATGCACCCGCACTTCCCACAGGCCGGGCAGGACGCGTTCCCGCAGCGACGTGCCGGTCATGGTAGATCCCCCTTCCTTCTTGATTCGTGAAAGCGCAGCAGAAAGGCCCGGGCCGGGGCGGCATCGACGCCCACCAGGGGCAGGGGAGCTGCCACGAGAAAATAGC
>JBLNBY010000160.1:0-4038 GCA_050260295.1 Bacteroidota bacterium | reverse complement strand
ATGCCAGGAATCTTGGGGTTGATGTGGACAACCTCCTCATTTCCCAACCGGACAGTGCCGAGCAAGCGCTGGAGATCGCCGAAGCACTGGTGCGCAGTGGAGCGGTTGACGTCATTGTGGTGGACTCGGTGGCAGCCCTGGTACCCAGGGCGGAGTTGGAAGGTGAGATGGGTGACGCGCACGTGGGGCTGCAGGCCCGGCTCATGTCACAGGCGTTGCGTAAGCTTACCGGCGCCATTTCCAAGTCCCGGACAACAATGATTTTCACCAACCAGATTCGCGAGAAGGTTGGGGTGATGTTCGGCAATCCGGAGGTGACTCCAGGAGGCCGGGCTCTCAAGTTTTACGCTTCCATTCGCATGGAGATAAGGAAGGCGGAAGCACTCAAACAGGGCGCAGAGACGACCGGCGCCCGAACCAAGGTCAAGGTGGTCAAGAACAAACTCGCACCACCTTTCCGGGAAGCAGAGTTCGACATTTACTATGGTAAGGGTATCTCCTGGGAGTCCGGCGTACTCGACGTTGCCAGCGGCCTGGGGATAGTCCAGCGTACGGGTACATGGTTTAGCTATGGTGATGTGCGGCTGGGCCAGGGCCGGGAAAATGCCCGCGAATATCTTTACCAGAATCCCGAGCTGTGTCTGGAGTTGGAGAATCGCTGTCGTGAGCAACTCGGCATGGCGGTGCGCCCGGTTCCGCAGCTGTGGCCCGGACGGGCGGCGGTGGCGACGGGTTTGGGCCAGGCTGGGCAGAGCACGGTAGGTGATGTAGCTGTTCAGGGCGCAGTGGACGGAGCAGCAGTTGCCGAAGAGCAGGATGGGCGGCGGCCCCATGCCGGTACATCACGTGGTAGCGCGAATGGTGCGGCAAACGGCTGACCCCGGCAACGTACAGGCGGCCATGGCACGGGCTCTTCGATTCCTCGGCGGACGGGACCGCAGCAGGCAGGAAGTCCGTAACTACCTGGTCAGGGCGGGCTTCGGTTCGACGGTGATCGAAGAAGTAGTGGCACGTTTGGAAAATTGGGGATATCTTAACGATAGGCGACTGGCGGAGGAATGGATATCTTTCCGTCTGGCCCGGGGCCAGGCAGGAAAGGAACGCCTGCGCCACGAACTATATCGACGAGGCATAGCTGCTACCACCGTCAATGAGGTGCTGGCAGCGATCTCGGCAGAGACTGAAGGCGAGGCGGCACTGGCGGCCGCAGAGCGCTGGCTGGGACGGACAGCGCGGGCAGACCCGGTGTCCGGTTCACAAGAAGACTTGGCAGGGTTGCGTCGACGGCTGTGGGCTTTTCTCGTTCGGCGTGGATATACCGGGGAGATAGCACGGGCGGTGGTAGATCACCTACTGCCCTCCTGACCGCCTGCTTTGCTTGACCGCTACCCCGGCGTGGGGGTAACATACTAGGGTGCCATAAAAGTCAGACAACGTCTGATTACCTCTCGCCGTAAAGCCGAGTGCTTCACTCGGCTTTTTCTGTGTGGCTGAGTACGACGTGAATCAGTTCCCGCACGGGAAGGAGGTGGACTCGATAGAAACCGTATACTTTTTGACCGCTTCCGTCGCTGCAGCCGCAGGGACCCTGGTTCTGGGTTACTGGCTGCGGGGTAAGCTCGATGAGAAGAGAGTGGGCTCGGTCCAGCATCGGGCAGAGGAGATCCTGCGCAAGAGCGAGGAGGAGGCTGTCCGGCTTCGGCGCGAGGCCCAGTTGAATATCAAGGAAGAGGAGCAGCGGCTACGGGAGCGGCTTGACAGGGAAACAAGTGAACGCAAGAGTGAACTATTCCAGTTCGAGCGGCGGCTGGACCAACGTGAGGAAGCACTGGAGCGCCGTGCCTCTGCCATGCAGCACAAGGAAGAGGCTCTGCAACGTAAGGACGCCGAACTTGCCGAGGCCCGTCGGGAAGTCGAGGCGCTACGGGAGAAGGTTCAAACTGAGCTCACCCGCATTGCCGAGCTGACCCCGGAAGAAGCACGCCGTATCGTCCTGGAAGAGGCCGCCGAGCAGGCTCGTCATGAAGCGGCCCTGATGATCAAGGACATTGAGAATGAGGCGAAGGAAGAGGCTGAGCGCCGGGCGCGGGGTATCATCTCCACCGCCATCCAGCGGTATGCTGCCGACCATGTTGCCGAGACGACAGTGTCGGTTGTGTCGCTTCCCAGCGACGAGATGAAGGGACGGATCATCGGGCGCGAAGGACGCAACATCCGTGCGTTCGAGACTTTGACCGGCGTCGACCTGATCATCGATGACACGCCCGAGGCGGTGCTGATCTCCGCCTTCGACCCGATTCGCCGGGAGGTCGCCCGGATAGCGCTCGAGCGGTTGGTGGCGGACGGGCGGATACATCCCGCCCGCATCGAGGAGATCGTTGAGAAGGCCCGCCGGGACGTGGAACAGACGATTCGCGAAGAAGGAGAGGCGGCGGCGCTCGACGCTGGCGTGCACGGTCTCCATCCCGAACTCGTCAAGATGCTGGGACGGCTGAAATTCCGTTCAAGCTACGGCCAGAATGTGCTCCGGCACTCCCTGGAGGTCTCTCACCTGGCCGGCATGATGGCAGCGGAGTTGGGAGCCGATGAGAAGCTGGCACGCCGTGCCGGTCTTCTGCATGACATCGGTAAGGCCATTGACCATGATGTGGAAGGAACCCATGTTCAGATCGGTATGGAGCTACTAAGGCGTTACCGTGAGTCCGAAGCGGTGATTCACGCCATGAGCTGCCACCACGGGGAATATGAACCCCACTCGGTGGAAGCTGTTTTGGTAACTGCCGCCGATGCCTTGTCGGCAGCTCGGCCCGGGGCCAGGCGGGAAAGCCTCGAGCTCTACCTCAGACGCCTCGAGAGGCTCGAAGCGATTGCTGACTCGTTCGAGGGCGTCGAGAAGGCCTACGCCATCCAGGCGGGCCGTGAGATCCGCATCATGGTGAGGCCGGAAAAGATAGACGATACGGAGGCGTCCCGGATTGCCCGGGAGATCGCCCGTCGCATCGAGAAGGAACTGGAGTACCCCGGCCAGATCAAGGTGACCGTAATACGGGAGACCAGGGCTGTGGAGTATGCACGCTGAGATAGGAGTGAAATGGGACTGAGACTGCTCTTCCTGGGGGATATAGTCGGCCGGCCAGGCCGAAAAGCCGTTGCCGGGCTCCTGCCGAAGTGGCGGGAGGAGGCACGTTTCGACCTGGTGGTGGCCAATGGTGAGAACGCTGCCGGCGGGGTTGGGCTGACGCCCCCCATCGCGGAAGAGCTGTGGCGGGTGGGGGTCGATGTTCTGACCAGCGGCAATCACATATGGTCCAAGAAGGAGATCGTTCCCTTACTGGATCAGGACGATCGCCCCCTCCTGCGTCCCGCCAACTACCCGCCAGGAACTCCCGGTCGTGGTGTCCATGTGGTGATGGCTGCGGGCCGGTGGCCGGTGGGTATCATCAATCTCCAGGGCCGCACCTTCATGGATCCGATCGACTCTCCCTTCCGGATTGCAGATCAGTGCCTTGGTACTATGCCTGACGATGTCAGGGTCATCCTCGTGGACTTCCACGCGGAAGCCACTTCGGAAAAGGTGGCGCTGGGCTGGTATCTCAACGGGCGCGTCTCTGCCGTAATTGGAACCCACACCCACATCCCCACTGCCGACGAGCGTATCCTCCCCGGGGGGACGGCTTATCTCACCGACGCCGGCATGTGTGGGCCGCTCGATTCGGTCCTCGGTGTGGAAACGGAAATAATCCTTCGTGGTTTCGTCACTCAGCTACCGGTGCGTCATGAGATCGCTCGCACTGGCCCGACGGTGGTCAGCGGTGCAGAAATCGAGGTTGACCCGGACTCCGGGAAGGCACTGTCCATAAGACGGGTATACGAGATCGTTCCAGTCTCCTCTTAGGGGGGCGACGGGGTGGACCCACCGCCCACCAGCACGAGTCATCTGGCCGTCACCCGGTAACAGTTACCGGGAAGTGAAATTCCGCCCCGCTCCGCTTGGAGCGGGGCGAACGTATTCATACTAAGGTGGACGAAGACGCCGCC
>JBLNBY010000159.1:0-5757 GCA_050260295.1 Bacteroidota bacterium | reverse complement strand
CCGGCGGTAGCCTACTTCGTAGGCTACCTGGCCCATCACCCGGCCTTGCAGGGCATCGGAGGTGGTGGTGCGGAAAACCAGGTCGTTGTCAGCAAGGTCAGTAATGGAGGGAGCGGTGGCCGAGGGGGTGATGAGCAACACCTTGTTGGGTATCGTGACCGACGTGGCCACCGGTGCTACTACACCGCTGGCGAAAGGCCCTATGACCACCGGGACACGATCTAGCGTGACCAGCTTGGTGGCGGCGTCAATCCCGGGCTGCGGGGAGGTTTGGGTGTCACGGATGACCAGTTGGAGTTGCTGCCCGTCCCAGATGCCGCCCTGGCTGTTGATCTGGGCGACGGCGAGCTCGGCGGAGTGCTGCAGGGAGGGGCCGAAGGGAGCAAGGCCTCCGGTTAGTGGTAGCAGCGCGCCGATCTTGACGGCCGGGCCGGCGGCGTAGACGCCCGTGAGGGAAAAAGCGAGGGTCAGGATGAGGGCAAGGGCGAAGGTGCGAGTGAAGGTGAACCTACGAGGGCGGACTCGCGCAAGGATGCCCCGACGCAGGGGCTCACAGTCCAACTGACCGACGACCACGAAGCACCACTCCTTATGGTTAGCGGATTGTGGAACGGAGGTGGATGCACCTGGCAGGACGGGCTGCATCCTGGTACAATTAAATGTTGAACTAACCATCCTATTCTTCGTTTCACCGGGTTAACCCTTCTTGATGAACAGGCGCTGGCCGAGAGGGAGGCCGAAATTGGCATCTCCGGTTTGGGAAGGTGTGGGAAGGAATCACCTGGATGGAATCGAAGAAGCCTTGAGATATGGTATAGGACGTGCAGATGAGCCAAGATCAGCAGAGCTAGATCGTAGAACGAGACGGGAGAACAAGACGCCAGAGCGAGACAGCAGAGCGAGTGAAGCGAGGAGCCTGAGACGAGATGAGCAAGAGTACGAGTGTGAGTGGGAGTACGAGTTTGAGTTCGAGCGCGAGTGTGGTTCGAAGCAAGAGCCAGGCGCAAAGCCAGCCGATCCTGGAGCTTGAGAATGTAAGCCGCAGCTTTGGCGGAATTCGGGCCGTCGCCAATGCCTCATTCAGCGTGCGGTCCGGTACGATTACCGGTTTGATTGGGCCAAACGGTGCCGGAAAGAGTACCATCTTCAATCTGGTCACCGGTTATCTGCATCCCGACCAGGGTTCTATTCGCTTTGCCGGGCGCGAGATTACCGGGATGGCCCCGCATGAGATCATTCGCCTGGGTATCGCCCGGACCTTTCAGATTCCCCGGGGACTTTCGGCCCTGACGGTCCGGGAAAACCTGATGCTCGCCCCGGCCGGGCAGAAGGGAGAGCATCCCTGGTCGGCCTGGCTGTGCAGGGGTGTCGTGCGGGCGCAGGAAGAGAGAGTCGCCCGGCGGGCTGGGGAAGTCCTCGAGCTTCTCGACCTGCAGCACCTGGCCGGCGAGTATGCCGGGAATCTTTCGGGCGGGCAGAAAAAGCTGCTGGAGCTCGGCCGGGCGCTGATGCAGGATGCAACTCTCATCCTTCTGGATGAACCGGGCGCCGGCGTCAACCCGACGCTAATGCGCCGCCTGGTGGGCGTCCTCGCAAAGCTGCGGGACGAGGGACGGACCCTGCTTTTGATCGAGCACGATATGGAACTCGTTGATGAGCTGTGTGACTGGGTCGTCGTCATGGACGCCGGGCGGCCCCTGGTGGAAGGCATTCCGGCCGACATCCGCCGGGAGCCGCGGGTTCTCGCCGCCTACATGGGTGTGGCAGCCCCGGCGTATGTAGCGGGGTGACGCGCAGTCGCAGCGGGGATACGGATAGCGGTAGGGTGCGTTGCCTCCGGGCGCACTCTGGTTAAGAGCCGGAGTCCGGACCAGGGCCCGGAGGCCAAGAGTGAAGTTTACGAGGATACAGGAAGTTGGAGTTATGAAAGAAACAGCAGCGGCAGCGGGATCAGCAGCGGCGACAGACCCAGGCAAGTCTGCAGATAGGCCTGCAGAGCCGGAAGGTTCGTTGCTGGCCATAGACCTGTGGGGAGGTTACGGCGGGGTCGACATTCTGCAGGGGGCAAGCGTGGCCATCGTTCCCGGGCAGATCAGCGTTATCGTCGGTCCAAATGGGGCGGGGAAGTCGACGCTGCTCAAGGCTATTTTGGGCCTGGTGAAGGTGCGGGCGGGAGAGATCCGATACCGGGGAGTGGATTGGCGCAACGTGCCTGCCCATGCTCGGGTGAAATACGGGATCGCCTACGTTCCGCAAACCCAGAACGTCTTTCCCAGCCTGTCGGTGCGAGAGAACCTGCTTCTGGGAGCGTTCACGCAGAGAGGGGCGGCGGTTGCGGGACTGGAACGGGCGTTCAGCCTGTTTCCGCAACTGGCCGAGCGCCAGCGGCAGCCAGCTGGCACTCTCTCCGGCGGCGAAAGGCAGATGGTCGCTATCGCGCGAGCGTTGATGCTCTCACCCCAAATCTTGCTCCTCGATGAACCGACTGCCGCTCTCTCTCCGGCCATGGCCACCTTCATCCTGCACAAGGTGAAGGAGATCGCGGGGGGAGGCGTGGGGGTTGGCATGGTGGAGCAGAATGCCCGGGCTGCCCTGGAGATAGCGGATCGCGGCTACGTGCTGAGCCTGGGGACGAACCGGTTTGAAGGAAGCGGCCGCGAGCTCTTGGCCAATCCCGAAGTGGCAGAACTCTTTCTTGGGGGATGACGGTGCTGCTTCAGCTGATACTTTATGGCATCGTCTCAGGGGGCATCCTCGCGGTTGCTGCCATTGGCCTGACCCTTACCTACCAGATCACGGGCTTTTCCAACTTCGCCTATGGCGACATGATGACCTGGGGCGCATATCTTGCGCTGGTTTTCCTGAGCGTAGCAGGTCTTCCGCTGCCGGTCGCCATGGCAGCAAGCGCAGCGGTGAGCGCGGCAATCGCCCTTTTGTCGGAGCGGGTTCTCTACAGGAAGCTCGCGGCCCACGGACCGATGATGCTCCTGATCGGATCGGTGGGCATGGCATTGATCCTGCGCAATCTGGTGCTTTTTGCTTTCGGGCCGCAAACCCAGTATTTGCGCCCGAGCATTCAACGGCCGCTCCGTCTCGAGGTGGGGGACTGGCTTCTCCTGCGTATCAAGCCTGATCAACTTTTGATCCTGGTGACCGCCGTGGTGCTGGGAGTGCTGGTGCATCTGTTTTTGACCCGGACCACGCCAGGGCGGGCGATGCGGGCGATGGCCGATAACCGTGAGCTGGCTGTGGTCTGCGGGATCGATACCGGAGCGGTTGTCCGGTGGACCTGGGCTCTGGGTGGCGCGCTGGCCGCCCTGGCCGGCAGCTTGTTGGCCCTGGACACACAGATTTGGCCCACTCTCGGCTGGGATCAGCTTCTTAGCATCTTCGCCGTTACGGTGCTGGGAGGGATCGGCCGGGTGTACGGCGCGATTGCCGCGGCCATCCTGGTGGGGGTGGCCCAGGAGGTCTCGACCGCGTACATTTCGGCAGCGTACAAGCCGGCGGTAGCATTTCTCGTCATCGTGCTGGCACTGCTAATCCGCCCCGAAGGCCTGGCAGGGAGGCCGTCTTCATGACCGTCTATCTCCTGACGTTCCTCATCATGGCCGCGATCTACGCGCTGCTGACCCTGGGGCTCAACATACAATGGGGCTATACGGGTCTATTCAATATTGGCGTTGCGGCTTTCTTCGCGGTCGGGGCGTATGTTACCGCCCTGTCGACCACCGTGGGTCCTCCAGGTGTGGCGGATGGCGCGGGCGTTGGCCTGGGGGTTTCACACCTGGGGGGGCCGGGTTGGCCGCCCGTGGTGGGAATCGTCGCCGGCGCGGTGGCTGCTGGGCTTCTGGCTCTCCCGATCGGCCTCTTTACCCTGCGGCTGCAGGGCGATTATCTCGCCATCGCCACCATCGGGCTGGCCGAGACACTGCGCCTGTTTTTGAAGAACCAGACTGCCTGGACGGGGGGCGTCAACGGCATCACCAACATTCCGCAGTTCTTCGCAGGTTTGCCGGTGCTGCAGCGTAATCTGCTCTATGCGCTGCTCGCAGGCCTGGTCTGTGCGGCCGCTTATGTGCTGGTGGAGACAGCGACCCGTTCACCGTGGGGAAGGGTGTTGCGGGCGATCCGCGAGGACGAGGCAGTGGTGAGTGCCACGGGCAAGAATGTCTTCCGCTTCCGGCTCGAGGCGCTGGTCTTCGGGGCGCTGATCATGGGGCTGGCGGGAGCGCTCTATGCCCACTACACCGGCTTCATCAGCCCCAACGCGTTTGAGCCGATGAACGCCACGTTCCTGGTCTGGGTGATGCTGATCGCGGGCGGAAGCGGCAACAACCGGGGGGCGTTGCTCGGAGCGCTGGTGGTCTGGGGTATCTGGTCTGGAAGTGATCTGCTGACGGGGTACTTGCCGGCGTCGTGGGCAACCCGAGCGGCGGCATTGCGGGTGGTCGTCATCGGTGCGTTGCTGGAGACGGTCCTCGTCCTCAGGCCCCACGGGATTCTGGGCGAGGAGAAACAGGTGTCGCGCTTGTTTCAGGCTGAGGCCGGGGGACGACGTCAGGGTAGATGAGTGCCGTATCCTTCAGCCAAGGAAGCGCTCCTCAATCCGCAGATGGCAGCAGCCCTCGCAGTTTGTCCGTGTCCGTCTCATTCCCCCGATTGCAAGGCCTGCTCTTGGCACTCCCACTCAATGTACAGCGCTTTGAGCTTGGCATTGACAGCCTCGTACTCGGCTACGAGTTGGCGGGCGGTGTCGTCATCTCCAGCTGATGCTGCGGACTTGTAGGTTTGCGGGTCGGCCAACAGCGCCTCCAGGTCCGCCTGGCGATGCTCCAAGTTTTCGATGGTTGCCTCGAGCAGTCGCAAGGCTTCGGCTGCCTTCCGTCGCGCCTGGGGCGAGAGGCGATGCTGACCCGGTGCTTCTTCCCGGCCGCGTGGCTGAGTCCGCGTCTGGGACTTGACTTTGACCTTGGCCTGCGCCTGAGCTTGTCCTGGGACCGGGTCTTGGCCCTGACCCCTGCCTTGCGCCGGCTGCCGTTGCTGCACCGGCTGCCGCTCCTGTGCCTGCTCCCGTTCGCGCTCTTTCTGCGCCCGGTAGGCCGAGTAGTTTCCCGGGTATTCCCGTACCTGGCCCGACCCGTCCTCGGCGAATTCCCAGATCTTCGTGGCCACCCGGTCGACGAAGTAGCGGTCGTGGGAGACGAAGATCACCGTACCGGGAAACTCGACCAGTGCCTCCTCCAGCACCTGCTTTGATTCCAGATCAAGGTGGTTCGTGGGCTCGTCGAGGAGCAGCACGTTTGCACCGGTAACCATCAACTTGGCCAGGCTGAGGCGATTGCGCTCCCCGCCCGAACAGGCCGCAATCGGCTTCTGCACATCCTCCCCCGAAAAGAGGAAGCGCCCAAGCAGCGACTGCGCCTCGAAGCGGGTGAAGCCAGGCAGGTCCATGATCTCCTGCAGACAGGTGTTTTGGTAGTTGAGGCTGTCGAGATCCTGGCTGAAATACCCCCGCCGGACGCCGACGCCCCACATGAACGACCCTGCCGTGGGCCGCTCCAAACCATGCAGGATTCTGATCAAAGTCGTCTTGCCGGCTCCGTTTGGTCCGACCAGGGCTACTCTTTCACCCTTGTACAATCTAAGGTCCACACCCGAGAAAAGGAGCTTATCATACGCTTTTGTCAGATTCTTGGTCTTCAACACTTCCCGTCCCGAATCAAACTCCATATTGAAGCGAAGGCCCATGGTCTT
>JBLNBY010000158.1:0-3242 GCA_050260295.1 Bacteroidota bacterium | reverse complement strand
TGTTGGCGCAATTGCGTTCTGGATTTAGGGAATAGCCAGGCATGGTCGAAATTGCTGGCAGGGAGGAGCAGCCAGGAGACGAACTCTTTCTGGGCGTGGCTAGGAGTCGCAACTGCCAAACCGTCGTAGCAACATTCGCACTCAAACTCTGGCAAACTTCGCAGAAAGGGTTGGCACGCCATGATCCTTACCGGTGAAAAGGTTACACTTCGTCCGCTCCTTCCACAAGACGCGGCTGCCATTGTCGGCTATGCCAGTGACCCGCAACTTCGAGAGCTGGTCGATGGGTCATACCCCTCGTCTATGGCCGAGTGTAGTCACTGGTTGAGCTCCTTGAAGTCTGACCGCAATCACAAGCATTTTGCCATCGTGGCTCCCGACGGCCGGTTCATCGGCGATATCGAGCTGGATTCCATAAGTTGGCGGCGCAGGGAAGGCGAACTGCGGATATGCATTTGTGACCCCAATTATTGGAACCGCGGAATGGGTACCGATGCTGTTGCCACCCTGGCAGTCTACGCCTTCACCCAGCTCAACCTCCGCCTCATTTACCTGCGTGTCTACACGGATAACCACCGGGCCATTCGTTGCTACGAGAAAGTAGGATTCAGGACGGTCGGATGGCTGCGACGCCCCAGCAAGCAGGGGATGCGGGAAATCTACCTGATGTCGCTGACTCCCGAGCAGTTGCTCCTGCCGTTGCCGGCCCTGGCAGGCTGACGAAGAGATCTGCCTTTTTCCTAGGAAAAGCTGCGCCCACGGGAAGGAATGGCTTCGCCGCGTGTAGAATTCCCAAGCCCGGGAGCTTGCCTGAGAAAATCAGGCATACAGCTGGATTCAGGATGTACCCAGGCCTTAGCGGACTCCCACCTGATCGGTGCGCGTGGGCGCGTATTTTCAACCTTTTTCTGCGGAGGTCACGGTCGATGTTGGATCTCTTCATCAAGGGCGGCCCCGTTATGTACGCTCTACTTGCATGCTCGATCATCGCTGTCGCAGTGATCATTGAGCGATTCTGGTATCTTTGGCGGCAGCGGCAGCCGGCAGAGGAGCTGTTCGAGGAGGTGCGCGAAACGCTGGCCGAGGGTAAGGTGCTGGAAGCCATGCAGCTGGCTCAGCAATCGGACGGCCCGATGGCCAACATGCTTGCTGAGGCCATTGCCCATCATGACGAAGGGCAGGATGCCATACGACAGAGTATGGAAAGAGCAGGCCAGGAGCAGGTGGCTTTGCTGGAGCGGGGACTGCCGGTACTGGACGTCATCGTAACCATAGCGCCGCTGCTTGGCCTTCTGGGGACGGTCCTGGGAATCATCCGGTCATTCAACGTGCTCGGTGCGTTGCAGGGCATAAATGATCCGGCTGCGTTGAGTACGGGTATCGCGGAAGCACTCATTACAACGGCTGCGGGTCTGACCATTGCCATCCCAACTCTTATCTTCCATCGGTACCTCAGCACGGTAGTTGACGGCATCGTGGCCCAGATGAGTGAGAAGGCTGATGAGGTCCTCAACATGCTCGCGGAAGCCAAGGGGGGGGAATGAGGGATGCAGTTTCACCGCCGCCCCCGGCGTATCCCTGAGGTCAATATCGTTCCCCTGGTCGATGTGATATCGTACCTGCTCTTCTTCTTTATGATCTTCACCACTTTCAAAACGAGTTCACCTCAGATTCCGATCAAACTGCCGAAGGCGCAGCAAGCGGCCGCCCAAACCCGAGCCCAGTTTGTTGTTACCATTGATGACCAGGGTTTTATGTACGTGGACGGAAGCCGGGTCGATTCCGAGCAGCTTCGACTGGCAACCGCGGCTGCCCTCGAGGCTCAACCATCTTTGTTCGTAGTTATCCGTGCCGATAAGGGCGTGAAGTATGAAGCGGTAGTCGGTGCGATCGATGCGGTTCGGTCGGCGGGAGTAAGCAGCCTGGGCCTGGCAGTAGAAGGGACGCGTAGTACAACTCCGCCCGGTGCCGTCTAAGGAGGGAACCGCATGTTTGCCGCACAGGAGAGCCGGCTGGTCCGCACCGCTGCCCTGGGCATTTCACTCATTATTCACCTGCTGTTCTTCCTAATCTTTCCGCATTTGTCGACCTTCTTCGAGGGGGCAAGTGGCGAGGCCATCATGGCTGGGGGAGTTCCGGTCCAGTTGGTTACGGTGACGCCCGTAGCTTCCAGTGTGTCGCGGCCGACGGAGAAAGCCGCGTATGGCCGCACGGAAAAGGCAGATGTCAATCGGACCTTCCCTGCTCCCGACGAGCCGAGCACTCACCCGCAGCCTGACCAGGCTCCGGGTGTTATGCTTCAGTCAGTCACCCCGGCACCACCGGCCGCACCGCTTCCGGCCACTCCCGAGTCGGCGACAGCCACCAAGAGCGCGGGAATGCTACAGTCGTCGACGCCAGGCAGTGCGCAAGCACAAGTGAAGGCGGAGCAAACCGGCTTGCCGGCGACGCCGACCAATAATAGTCAGCTTCTCACCAGCCCCCAGGGAACCGACGTGCTGCAGATGCCTGAGTATACTGCCAAGGATACGGCGGGTGTTACCGAGAGCAAGTCAGCAAATGAAGCACCAGTCAAGTCATCTCCCACCGCCAGTTCTACGGAGAGTAGACCCGAGACCGTTCAAGCCTCTGGCAATAAGATCACATCGGCCACCACCGATGCGGTAACCAAAGGACAGACGAGCCAAAGCGGTGGTGAATTGCGGCGCGACGCGCAGGGGGCAAGTGGGAAGCAGGGGACGGGTGATGAAGCCTCTGCTCCGCCCGCGCCGTCCGTCGGCCAGGGTCCGTGGCTGGCTGGAAGTGCGCCCGTCTATCCCAAGACTGCTCTCGACCGTGGCATCGAGGGAGTGGTTCGTGGGCAGGTGCTCGTCAGCGCCGATGGGAAGATAACCGTTCGCCAGACTGCCTCGGCCGGCAACCCGAGCATGGACCTGGTGGCAAGCAAGACCATCGCGGAGCGCTGGCAGGCCGCCTATCGGCCACCCGCCGGGTGGGTGACCGTCGTCGAGTGGGTAGTGCGGTTCGAGCGGAATCAGGTTTTCGTAGAGCAGCCCGACGCCTTCAATGTCCGCGAAGACCAAGTGCCTGCTACCGGGCCTGTGCAGCGTTCCTCGGCAGGTAATACTGCCGGAACCAGCGAGGGAGGAGCGCGATGAGAAGGATGATCACGACGAGCGGGAAGGTGCGGCCCATCGTTATGCTGCTGCTGGCGGGCCTGGTTGGGCTGGTCGCGTTGCCGA
>JBLNBY010000157.1:0-9864 GCA_050260295.1 Bacteroidota bacterium | reverse complement strand
CCCCTCGCCCGTCACGAAGCCCATGGTGTAGACTCCAAGTCGCGGGTATTCGACGAAGACCACCTCGCGAAAGACCGCTTCACCCAGAACGAAGGAGTCAACGATCTGCCGGACTGTCCCGTAGATGGAACGGACAATAGGAATCCTTACCATCAACTGATCGAACCAGCCGACGGCTCTCCGCCCGAGGAAGTGAGTACCAAAGAGCCCCGCCAGAAAGATGAGACCGGCAAAGGTAATCACACCGAGGCCGGGGATTGCCCGACCCGTTACTTCCTGGACGACCCTGCCGACCAGTCCATCCACTCCAACGAATCCGATCCAGAGTATGTATAGGGTGACAAGGGCAGGAAGAGATAGAATGATACCGGTCAAGAAGATGTTTCTTATTCGTCGCATGCTCCGCTTCTACTCCAACCCGACATCGGTCAGGCAAAACTGCAATCGTACTCATTATAGCAAACCGTGCACAAACAAACTCAGAATTGCGACTGCCTTACCAGAATCAGTAACCACCTGGAAAAGCAATAAAGTGATAAGAAAGCCTATGGCCGCGCCAGTCACCACTTCCAGGAGATTGTGAATGCCCGCTTCCAGGCGGCTTTCGGCGACCAGGAGCGCCAGTACCACCGCCAACACGGGCACCGGTCCTCCTCCCGGGGTCAGCAGCAGAATAGCGGTGGCCAGCGAAGCAGCGACGGCCGCATGCCAGCTCGGCATTCCCCCTTGCAGGTTGAAGGCAGGTTTTCCTGCTGCCTTCATGCCAATCACCATAATGGATACCAATACCAGCGAGACCGCCGTAACGTGCGGGGGGAGCCGATGAGCCCATGAGTCGAGAGGAAGCTGTATGGCGATGAGCCGGGGGAAAAAGATCAGATAACCAATCACCATCGCGCCCCCCGCCACCACCAGGACAGCGGCCGCCGCAACATTTTTGGCCGCCCGCGCAATGGGGTGGTAGGTAGAGGTACTCAGGTTGACGGTAGCCTCGATGGCGGTATTGAAAAGCTCGGCCATGATCACCATTGCGAATACTACCACCAGGATCATCCACTCAGTACGGGTCAGGTTGAGTACCATGCCCAGGAGGGTGGCCAGTCCGCTCAGGAGAAAATGGATGCGCAGGTTGCGCTCACGGCGCAGGGCATAACCAAGCCCTTGGAAGGCATAGCTGAAACTCGCTATCAGATTGGGGCTGCGCACGTCGGCGAGGACGTCAGTCGCGGGTAAGACCGAGCGCCCCCAGCACCTCCTCCTCCCGACTCCGCATCACCCGTTCCTCTTCTGGGGTTTGGTGGTCGAAGCCGCACAGATGCAAGCAGGAGTGCACGGCGAGAAAGCCGATCTCCCGCGCCAAAGTATGCCCGTACGCTTCCGCCTGCTCCCGCGCCCTGGGTACTGAGATCACGATTTCGCCAAGCTCAGGGGGGAGGGGCGAATCCGCCTCCGGCATCTCGCCGGAGACAACCCCGGCAGCATCCATCGGAAAGGAGAGCACATCCGTGGTCGAGGCGATACCCCGGAACTCTCGATTCAAATCCCGCATCTCATCGTCGTCAACGAAAAACAGGTCCACCCGGCCACACGCGATCCCCTGGCGGGCAAAGGCAGCCCGAATCACCTCCACAGCCGTCTCCACCAGGGAGTGGTCAGGCCTTCCCAGCGAATCACTCCAGTCAGCTGTAACTTCAATGGCATACGAGCGACTAGCCTCCTGCTTCCCGTACACTTCTGCCGCCTTCCTCCCGTCCTCCGTTACGCCCGGCTGGTGTCTGCCCGGTTGGCACAGCAGCCAGCGCCCGCAATCCATTGTGTCCATTGCCCTCCGCCTGCCCAGCCGCACCGGTGGCTTTGCCGGACCCGGTGGCAGACGGATACTGGATACGACTGTGGAACATGCCGTTCAAAATCCGCAGGAAAGCCTGAATGATACCTTCCAGATCCTTGAGAGTGAGGTCTGACTCGTCGAGCTGCCCGTCGTCGAGCCTGTCCCGGACGATCTTCCGCACGGTCTGCTCCAGCCTGGTGCGGTTGATCTGCGGCTGGGCCCGCACTGCAGCTTCGACGGCATCCGCCAGCATCACTATGGCCGTCTCGCGGCTTTGCGATCGGGGACCGGCATAGCGGAAATCCTCTTCCTTCACCGCCTGCGCCCCCTCGGCAGCCATCGCCTTATGGTAGAAGTACGGAATCAGGGTGGTGCCGTGGTGTTCCTGAATGAAGGCGACCAACGGATCCGGTAGGCGATACTGCCGCGCCAGGGTCACTCCATCCTTGACATGGGCCCTCACGATCAGAGCACTGAGCCGCGGGTTGAGCCGGTCGTGCGGGTTCTCACCTCCAAACTGGTTTTCGATGAAGAAGTAAGGGCGCTTGATCTTGCCGATGTCATGGTACTGGGCTCCCACACGCACGAGCAAAGCGTCGGCCCCTATCGCCTCCGCGGCTGCTTCCGCCAGATTTCCTACCATAATGCTGTGGTGATACGTACCAGGCGCCTCCAGCATCAACCGGCGCAATAGCGGCTGGGTCGGATGAGAAAGCTCAAGTAGCCGGATGGATGACATCAAATGGAAGATAGCTTCCACATATGGCAAAATCCCCAGCGTGAACACGGCAGCCGAAACGCCGTTGAGGAGCCCCAGAGCCGCCCAGTTGAGCGTGAGCGGAGTCTTGAAGAGCAAGGCGAGCCCGCTCATGAGGACCGCAGAGAGCCCCCCAACCAGCAGCCCCACCCGCGTTATGTCGGCCCGCTGGCTGCCCCGGGGCAGTAGGCCAATCCAGGCAAAGCTGCCGATCAGCGTGAGCACGGGCAGCGGGGAATCCCACCCTACCACCCCGGTCACAAGTACTGCATCAACTATCGCCGCCACCATCGCCAGGTGCATGTCGAGCAGCAGTAAAGCACCTATGGCGCCCAGCGACAGCGGTGCGAGAAATCCCGCTCCCTGCCAGGGAATGAGGGTGAAAAGCCGCGTCATAACGGCCGGGAGCAGGATCAGGACTCCCCATAGTGCTAGCTGGCGGTCGGACCGCCACACCCGGGGGGAATAGCGTCGCAAGAAGATGAAGGAGAAAGCGACCAGGACTGCCACAAAGAGGGCTGTCCCGAGAAGCGCCCAGTAGGGAGCACTGCCACGTAAAAGACCGAGGTCCTGGAGGATCGCAATGTGCTCGGGCTTGATCAGATCACCACGCCGAACGATGACCTGCCCCTCTTGGATCATGAGCGGTTGTACCTGAGCCATCGCCTCGGCACGGGCAGCCTCCACTTTTTCCCGGTTGAGCACCAGATTGGGCCGGACCACCGCCCGCGCCATCGCTCCCACGACCGCCTTCTCGCTTCCTGGCAACGGAAGGTTTTCGGCGCGCACGTAAGCCAGCTCTCGCACCTGTTCGAGGTTGGCGTTACCGATCCTCTCCTGCTGCATCAGCGGGAGTACTAAATCCCGCGTGGCATCCGCCAGCGTCTTCAAACGCTCGGGCCCTATCGCCAGGGCATTCTCCACCGCGGTCCTGCCCAGGTCGATGCGGAGTTCGTCACGTATCTGGGTCCATACGGCCTCCACGCGATCGCCGGCTACTCCAGTCGATCCTTGAGTCTGAGCCGCCTTACCCTTGCTGGAACTCGAAGGGCCTGAATGACCGCCACCTGCACTGCTCCCACCCTGGTTGACTACAGCCGTCTGCCCCGGGCCACCCGGTGAACTGCTGCCGCTGCCGGTAACGCTGCCACCCACCGCCTGTCCTGCCGCAGCCGCCTCCAGGCGGGCGAAGAGGGCCTGGATCACTTCGCCCACCCTATTTGCCTGCCCAGGATCCAAATCGTAGTTGCCGGGGTCGGAAGTGGCGTCGAGCTCAGCCTGGCGGGCTGCCTCTTCCCGCAATGCCTGGGTCAGGGGCCGGTTTTCAATGGTCCGGGGCGACATTATGTCCCGGTTGGCCACCTGGCCGGCACGAAAGCTGACCGTGTCGGGAAACACCCCGCTGCCGACGATGGCGGCTGCTGCCAGCGAAAACAGGCCAATCAGGAGCGCGCGCCGCAAGACCGGGCTTCGCCAGTACTCCCGGCTTACATGACGTCGCATCAATTTGAATGCGTGCGACCAGGCCATCGCCTTTCTCAGCTCCCACCCGCCGCCTGAAGCAAGGCGCTCCCTTCGTCCGAGGCAGCAGCATTACCATTTTCCCGGGCCGCCGATCCGGTCTCTCCCGACTCCGCCGCACCCGGCTGCCGGGCCGGTGCGGCTTGCTCCTGTTTCTCGAAGCGATCGTAAGCACGGATTATCCGCTGCACCAACTCGTGGCGGACGACATCCTTCTCATCGAGATACACGAAGGCGACTCCTTCCACACCCTTGAGCACCGACTGGACCTGCAACAGACCCGACTGCTGTCCCTTGGGCAGATCCACCTGTGTGACGTCGCCAGTTACCACCACCCGGGAACCAAAACCCATACGGGTCAGGAACATCTTCATCTGCTCCGGGGTGGTGTTTTGCGCCTCATCCAGGATTATGAAGGCATCGTCGAGGGTTCGTCCCCGCATGTAAGCAAGGGGGGCAACCTCAATGAGTCCCCTTTCCATATGGCGCTGAAACCCATCCGTCCCCAGGGTATCATACAGTGCGTCATAAAGAGGGCGCAGGTAGGGGTCGACCTTCTCCTGCAGGTCGCCCGGCAGGAAACCCAGCTTCTCCCCGGCCTCCACAGCCGGACGTGTCAGGATCAGGCGTGCCACTTCCTTCTTCTTGAGCGCGGCGACCGCCATTGCCACGGCCAGATATGTCTTCCCCGTCCCGGCCGGCCCGACGGCAAAGACCAGGGCGTGGTTGCGCATGGCATCAACGTACGCTTTCTGCCCGACGGTACGGGGCACGATCTGCCGTCCGCGGGCCGTCGTAATCAGCACGTCAGCACTGAGTTCATTAAACTGCACGGGGGAATCCGCCAATGCCAGCTCCATCGCCGCCCGCACGTCCTGCGGGCTGAGGAATTCCTGTTTGCAGGAGAGTTCTGCCAGGTCTTCCAGTACCCGGTGTGCAGCTGCCACACCCTGAGGTGACCCAAAGACAGCAACCTCGTTACCGCGCGGATGAATCGCCACACCAAACTTTTTCTCAATCAGACGGAAGTATTCGTCAGCGGCGCCGGCCATGCGTAGTGCCTGACCGTTGTTTGCCAGCTGCAATTTGACCTGGGCTGTTTGAGTCAAAGCCTTGTATCGCCTCCCCCAGCCGATTCCTCGGGACGCAACCGATACACTCCCAGATTCTCTTCCGTGGTTATCAGCACCCGGGCGACCATCCGCCGGATGTCGCCACTATCTTCGAACTGTGCTTCCTCGTGAGTCGACAAAACCTCGACTCCAGGCGGTAGCTGCTGTCGTGCCATGTTCCAGGCCTGCTGGAGAGCCTCCTGCCGGGCCTCTTCCTCCGTACGGTTGACAATCGCCCTCTCAGCCTCATACCGGGTCAGGATCAGGCCAGCCACGGGCAGGCGCAACTGCCCCCAACCCCACGAGATTGTCCGGCTCTCCTCCTCCCAGGTCAGGTTCGATCCAGACCGCTCTCCGCTTCTGCCACTTCCCCCACGCCAAAACGGAACCGCCAGCCGCACGTTGCCCACCTGTACTCCATACCGCCGCTGTACCCGTCCTGTCCGCTGCAGACGCTGCTCCTGCAACAAGACCTCCGCCCGGCCTTCATACCACACCCGGCCCCGTACGAGGCCGTCGGCCCGCACCGCCTGCCCGGCCTCGACACCCGCCACCAGCACCTCCCCCCGGCCCACCAGTTGGCCGGTCTGCACCCGGGCGCTCCCCCGCAGGACCACCAACTCCGTAACCAGACCGTCCTTGCGGGCGATCAGATCGGCCGGCCCGTAACCAAGGCTCTCCGGCACGACCCTCTCGACCGCCCGCACCTGCAGATAAGTCCCCCGGGCACGTACACCCACCCAGGCCAACTTCGGTACCCGGAGCAGAAGCTGCTCAGCGAGACGGTCCGTATCCACGCGTTGCCCGAGCATCCCCGGAGCAATCCCCAGGTCCGTCAGAGCAGTCCGGATCTGCCTGTCGACCGCAGTATCGACTCCCTGTACGTCGATGAACCATATATACCTTGTCAACCATGCGAGCAGCAATAGGCTGAGGGCGGCACCCATCACGAAAGCAAGCCGTGACGTCCAGCGCTTAAATAAAAAGGGCAGTCCACCCTCCTTGAGCACAACCATCCGCATACCCCGCTCGCGGGCCAGTTCGCGCACGAGGGGTAAATCTGCCAGGGACGTCCGCATCAGGAGCAGGTCGGGACTGACCCTTTCAACATGCCATATCTCTCGACTGCGAGCCAGCAAGGCGTTGAGCAAGTCCTCTGGCCTGCTGCTGCTCAATCTGATTATAGCATAACCCTCGATATGTCTCCAGAAAGTACCGGCACCCAGATCTACCCCTCCTTCGACCTACCCTTCCAGTCACCCCCGATCACCCCAGACACAACCAGATACCCGTTGCTACCAGGCACAACTGGCATTACCGCCCAACCGGCCATACCGGCACCCACCTGTCAGGACCTCAAAAAAGCCACCGACTCGAGCGTCCCCTCGATGGTCATTTCTTCGGGACGTAACAGAGCAAGCCGCAGGCGCTGACCACGTATCTCCACCTCACCCTGGCGCATCCGGATGCGAATCTGCCCTGGTGAACAGTAAAGCAGCCCGCGGTGGTTTTCGACATGCAGTTGCAGACCGCCCACCACCGTCAACCGGGGCAGGTCGAGCACGAGGTCGGGCGGCAGCTCGCCAAAACTGGCCGCCGCCCTGCGCATCCTGTCCAAGAAGGTCAAACCCACCGTCTCTCCGCCTCCATCCCGTCCCCTGCCATCTTTATGAGGGGCTGCCCTGGGGAAGAAGCGGCCCGGACAAAAAGGGGATTTGGGGCATACCAGCATGCCATCATGAATGCAGACATGTAATCCCGAGAGGGGGGGGAATCGATGCTTCGGACGCAGGTTCAGCTCACCAGCGAACAGGTGAGAATCCTGAAACAGCTGGCCACCGACGACGACCAAAACCACCAAACAAACAAGAAGGCAGGACGTCAGCGTATTCCGCTGCGCCCCGCCTGCTTCGACACTAAGCAAACCGATCCACGTTACTCCCGCACCCGCTTGCGACGGGCCGCGGCCGATTTCTTCTTCCGGCGCACGCTCGGCTTCTCGTAATGTTCGCGCTTGCGCAGCTCCGACAAGATACCAGACCTCTGGCACTCCCGCTTGAACCGCCGCAGCGCCTGATCGAAGGACTCATCCTTGCCGATCCGAATCTCTGCCAATACTGCTCCCTCCCCCCGTCCCATCGGGGTTAGAGCCAGAGCCCTTCCGATGAGTTTGTGTATGCAACCCAGGACGGATCACCCCGGAGGCCAGTGCAATGGACGCCCGCCCAGTATATGCAGATGCAGATGGTGAACCGTCTGCCCTGCCAGTTGCCGAACATTTACCACCAGCCGGTACCCCTGGCCTGCCACTCCCAACCGCCGGGCCACTTCAGCCGCCACCAAAACCAGGTGGCCAGCCAGGCTCTCATCGTTCGAAGCCAGGTGGTCCAGGTTTTCAATATGCCGGCGTGGGATGACCAGTGCGTGTACAGGGGCCTGCGGATTAACATCCCGGAAGGCCATGACGAGATCGTCTTCGAAGATGACCTCTGCCGGAAGCTCCCGCCTGACTATACGGCAAAACGGACAGGTGTCCTCCTGCACCCTTTTTACATTCTCCTCGTCCGGGAAGTCTCCTTCTATCTCATCTCTTCTGTTGGCCAACTGCTTTCCCCCAACCTCTGCGACTGGAACCCGTGCCCACCAACGCGACAACGTGTCCCTGCCCGTCGCAACCTGACCAACTAACGCCCCCGTCCACCGCATTCCAGCCCCGGCTATGACCAAGCTACAACGAGGTAACCAGCCAGCCGAGGAACGGAAGCTGCAGTAGGGAGAAGAGCACCGTCGCCACTACGCCCCGTACCGCCGTACCCGTCTCGCCCCCCAGTGCTTCCGCATAAAGGGCGGACATCGTCATGGTAGGCATGGCGGCTTCGATCAGTACCACCTTGGCGGCCAGGCTTCCCGCCGGCAGCATGAACGACCCCAACCCAAAAGCGAGTGCGGGCAGTGCCACCATTCGCAAAGAGATGACCCCCAGCGCCGGGAGCCAACTGCCGCCACCCCCGCGTAAGGCCGCGAAGAGGCTGCCAATCAGCAAAAGGGCAATTGGGACGGTCACTTCACCCAGTTTGTCCAGGGGAGCGACAACCCATGACGGCAGTCTCACGCCGGCCACGACCAAAACCGCCGCCGCCAGCAGGGCAGCCAGGTTCGGATTGAGCAGCACGCGCCGCCAGCCGACTACCATCCCCGTCGCGGCACTACTGGCCGGCTGTTCAACTTCGTACTTTTCTGCTTCACGCGTTTTACCCGGCACCGCCGGAGCCCCGGCGGCGGAAACCCGCGGTAGCAGCAGCCGCGGCAGCCCGCGCCCCTGCATCACCTGCACGCCCATGGTCCAGAACATCAGGGACGTACCAAAGTCGTACAGGACTACGAAAGGTACGGCCTGCGGCCCGAGCACGGCGATACAGACCGGCAGGCCCAGAAAGAGCGTGTTGGGAAAGGCGCTGGCCACAGCGAACGCTCCCCGGGCCATATGGGGCAGCCCGGCAACCCGCCCGGCCGCCAGACCCACAACCAGCCCCAGACCGGCAAGGAGCATCGAAAGCAGCAATACCGCCAGCCCGGCGACCAGCATGTGCCGGTCGAGCCGCTGTACTGTGTTCACAAAGATAAGAGATGGAACTGTCAGCCGGTAGAGAAGCTGGGTCAACTCTTCCTCGCTGCGGCGAGCAAGCCAACCCCGCCGGCGCGCCAGATAGCCGATTCCGCCCAGCCCCACAAGCAAAACCAAAGGATCAATGGCACTGGTCCACGCACTGCTCATGCTACCTCATGCACCGCCTGCAGCCCTTCGTGATCGAAGGCCGTCACCTTTACCTGTAGCAGCTGGTGCAGTCCCCCCACCCCATCCGGGCTGTCTACGTGCACCCGCACGTAAGTCCTGGTCAGGCCAACCAGCCCGCCACCCTCCTCTTCCTCTTCGGCCAGTACCTCGACTTCTCGCCCGAGAAAACGCTGGTGGTACGCAGCGGCCAGTTCGTTGCCGATCTGAATCAACTGCCGCGCCCGTTCTTCCCGGACGTGTACCGGCAACTGGTCGGGATAGCGTGCCGCCGGAGTCCCCGGGCGGGCGGAAAACGGAAAGACATGCAGCCGGCTGAAGCCAACCTCCCGGCACAGAGAGGCCGTCCTGGCGAAGGCCTCGTCACTCTCACCCGGGAAACCGGTGATCACGTCGGTGGTCAAGGCTACCTCCGGCCAGATACTGCGAAGTGTCTCCGCCAAGCGCAGAATGTCTGCGGCCGTGTAACGGCGCCGCATACGCCGCAACACGTCATCGTCCCCCGACTGAATCGGCAGGTGGAAGTGCGGACAGAAGTTGTCCAGGCCGGTCAACACGGACAGGAGATCATGGTCCACCTCGTTGGGGTGTAACGAGGAAAGTCGCAGACGATGGAGACCCTCGATGTTGCCGATCGCAGCTACCAGGCGGGCCAGGTTCCAACCGTCGCCCAGGTCTTCGCCATACCCGGCCAGGTGAACGCCGGTGAGAACTATCTCCTTGTAGCCCGCAGCCACCAGTTGCCCGATCTCGTGCAGTACGGCCTCCGGTCTGCGGCTCCGGCCAGGTCCCCGCAGGTGTGGTATCGTACAGTATGTACAGAATAGTGAACAGCCGTCTTGCACCTTCA
>JBLNBY010000156.1:0-2823 GCA_050260295.1 Bacteroidota bacterium | reverse complement strand
GATCCGGGTATGGCTCCGCAGCTTCGGCGAGTCGGCCGAGGTGCTGGAACCGGCGGAGCTAAGGGCGAGCATGCTGGAGAGCGCCCTGCGGATTCTCGAACGGTACGGGAGCAGGGATCGCCGGGCGGACCGGGGAATGCTGACTCTATCATCTTGAGCCGGTAGGGGGGAGGCACTTGGACCGCCGCCTCGACTACGACGCAGACAAAGCGGCCCACGCCGGCGAGATCCGCAAGCGGGTGGCGGTGGGGGCGTCTTTTCGTCCGCCCAAGACGCACTCTTCCCGGCGAGCTCGGAGCCTCGACGAGTCGCTGCTCCTGATCGCTGCGGCCCGCCGCGCCTGGCGGGAAGCCGTGGTCCGGGGCGAAATCCGGGAAGTCGGACCCAACCGGGTGGAGATCCGATGGTGACCGGCGAAGGAAGCGAAAACCTCCGCAACTTACTGAAAGAGCTGTCAAGGATCGAGGATCCGTTGCGCCGGCGTCTCTTCGTTACCGGCGTGGTTACGAAGGCGCTTCAAATGAAAGGTGTCACCCCGATTCTCGTCGGGGGGCTGGCGATCGACTTCTATACCTTCGGCGGTTACGGCACGGTCGACATCGACTTGGTGGCGGCGGACCGCGAGACCGTCAAGGCGGTCCTGGCTGAACTCGGGTTCGACAAGCCCTTTGGCGACCGGAACTGGTACTTGCGCGCCGAGGGGATCGTACTGGAAGTTCCCGATGAGGTGCTGGCCGGATCCCGCCAACGCGTGCTGCAGGCCAAGGTCAACGGGCTTCCGGTGTACGTGGTCGGGATCGAGGACTTGATCCTGGACCGAGTCGGAGGCCACGCAGCCACCCGGTCGGTGGCGGACCTCGATTGGGCGGTCAACCTGGCGGCAGCCCGGTATGAGACGCTCGATGAGCGGTACTTGCTGCGAGAGGCCGAGGTCAGGCAGGTCAGGCCGCTGGCCAAGAAGGTGTTGGCTGAGGCCAAACGGCGGCTCAGGGCGGTGGCACAGCTCGACTCGCTGGGCTCAGGTGAAGAGCGTCACGACGCCCGGAGCCGCCCATGTCAGAAAAGAAACCAAACCCAAAATAATCGTAGAAGTTAGACAGGAATTGCGCAGGGAAGCGAGAAATACCATTCCAGGTGGTCCGACATCTTACATCCAACCTACGACCACCGGGGAGTGTGGGGCGTGCGCCGGATCGAGCGCCGAAACGTAGTCGATGAAGTCGTTGACCAGCTGCAAGAGCTGGTGGCGGGCATGTCCGCCGGCGAGAGGCTACCCTCGGAACGGGAACTGATGGAGACGCTCGGCGTGGGCAGGGGTTCGGTTCGCGAGGCGATGCGAACGCTGACGCTCATGGGCCTCCTGGAAGTCCGCCGGGGCGAAGGGACCTTCGTGCGTCAGCCGGACGCCGGCTTCCTGGTCAAGGTCTTCGAGATGAACCTCCGGTTCGGGCCGGAGAAGATCAACGAATTCGTGGAAGTACGTCAATTGATCGAGGGCGAGGCTGCATCTTTGGCGGCCAGCAGGCGCTCCGAGGAAGACGTCGCCGGACTGCGGAACAACCTCAAGTCCATGCGGGAAGCGATAGGCAACCCGAAAGAGGCGGCGCACTGGGACGTCGAGTTCCACATGCGCATCGCCAGGGCCACGGGGAACCTGATCTTCGCTTACATCGCCGAGGGCATCCACGGCGTCATCGGCAAGTGGGTCGACACCGCCTTCTCCCGCCGGGAGCTCGACCTGCCCAGGATCATCGACGAGCACCAGGCGGTGGTGGAGGCCATCGCCGCCGGCGACGGACCCAGAGCGAGAGACGTGATGTCTTATCACCTGAGCCAAGCAACTGCACGCCTCACCGCCTCCGTGGCGGGAGAGGACAAAGGCGCCGCTGTCAACGTCGGGTAACAGGAGGAAGCAGCATGCAGCAGACCATGAAAGCGCTCGTGAAGACAGAACCTATGAAAGGGGCCGTGTTGACGGAAATCCCCGTGCCGCCAGTGGGACCAGGGCAACTCCTGGTGCGGGTCAAAGCTGCAGCCATCTGCGGCACCGACATCCACATCTTCGCCTGGACCAAGTTCGCTCAGGACCGCATCAAGACGCCCATGGTCTTCGGGCACGAGTTTGCCGGCGAGGTGGTCGAGGTTGGGCCGGGCGTGAAGGGTTTCGCCCCAGGCGACCACGTGGCCGGCGAGACCCACCTGCCCTGTGGCCAATGCGAGCTTTGCCGCACCGGGAGGCAGCATATCTGCCAAGACATGAAAATCCTCGGCGTCCAGGTTCCCGGCGTCTTTTCCGAGTATGCCGTGATTCCCCAGGAGATCGCCTGGAGAATCCCGCTAGACCTCCCCTTCGAAACGGCTGCCGTGTACGAGCCGACTGGAGTGGCCGTGCACGCCGTGAGCACCGCCGACGTTCGGGGGAAGGATGTGTTGGTGACCGGATGCGGTCCGATCGGTCTGGCCGCCTGCGAGACGGCGAAGGCCCTGGGCGCCCGTCGTGTCGTCGCCACGGATCGCAGCGCCTTTCGGCTGAAGCTGGCGTCGGAGTTCGGCGTCGACGTGCCCCTGGACGTCAGTCGAGTTGATCTCAAACAAGAAGGCCGCTCCCTCACCGGTGGCCTCGGCTTCGACGTGGTGGTGGAGGCTTCCGGCAACCCGGCGGCGATCCAGGACGGCTTTGCCGCCGTCCGCCGCGGCGGGTCGGTGGTGCTCTTCGGCCTGGCAGGGGAACCCGTGGCGCTGGACCTGACCAACGACGTGATCTACAAGGAGACGGTGGTCCACGGCGTCACCGGCCGCCGGATGTGGGACACCTGGTACCTC
>JBLNBY010000155.1:0-12630 GCA_050260295.1 Bacteroidota bacterium | reverse complement strand
CTTGGCCATCTGCCGTTCCGTCGGACGTTGGTCAGAGGTGGTTCTCGGAACCGGTTCTTCCGCCGTCTGCCTTGCCGGTCCGGGCGCCGGGTTGTATACTAGCGCCAAAGCCCGCCGAAGGAGCGCCAATACAGCAGAAGGAGTTGCCGATTCCCATGAACAACCGCGCCGTGGTGAGCGTGGTGGGCAAAGACCGCGTCGGGATCATCGCCCGGGTTGCCGGCACCCTGGCCGACAACGGCGTCAACATCCTGGACATTTCCCAAACCATCCTCCAGGGCTTCTTCACCATGATCATGCTGGTGGACTTGGGGGAGAGCGGCGAGAACCTGGACAAGGTGCGGGCGGACCTGGAGCAAGCCGCCGCCGGCCTGGGCGTGCAGGTCACCATCCAGCACGAAGACGTCTTCAACTTCATGCACCGCATCTGAGTTCGGGAAAGGACCGGGCTGAGCATGAGCTTCATCGGGTTCTCTCGCAACGAAATCCTGGAGACCCTCCGCATGCTGGGGACCGAAAACCTGGACATCCGCACCGTCACCCTGGGGATCGACCTGCACGACTGCGCTACCCCCGATTTGGCCGCCCTCAAGCGGAACATCGCCGCCAGGATCCGTCGCTGCGCCGGGCGCCTGGTGGAGGTGGCCCAGGGGATCGAGCAGCAGTACGGCATTCCCATCATCAATAAGCGGATCAGCGTCACGCCCCTCGCCGACCTCGCCGGATCGCTGGAGCCTGAGGCTTTGGTGGAAGTGGCGGAGACCCTGGACGGGGTCGCCGCCGAGCTGGGCGTGGACTTTTTGGGCGGCTTCTCAGCCCTGGTGCAAAAGGGCGCCACCGCCGGCGAACGGGCCCTCATTCAGGCCATCCCCCAGGCCCTGGCCCGGACCGAGCGGGTCTGCGCCTCGGTGAACGTGGCCTCCACCCGGGCCGGCATCAACATGGACGCCGTGCGGGAGATGGGGCGGGTAATCAAGGAGGCCTCGCAGCTCACCGCCGACCGGGGCGGCATCGCCTGCGCCAAGCTGGTGGTGTTCTGCAATGCCCCCGACGACAACCCCTTCATGGCGGGCGCCTTCCACGGCGCGGGAGAGCCGGAGTGCGCCGTCAACGTCGGCGTCAGCGGCCCCGGGGTGGTCCTGAACGCCCTGCGCCGCCATCCCGAGGCCGACCTGGGCGAGGTGGCGGAGGTCATCAAGAAGACCGCCTTCAAAATCACCCGCATGGGCGAGCTGGTGGGACGCCTGGCGGCGGCCCGGCTCGGCGTGGCGTTCGGGATCGTCGATCTGTCGTTGGCCCCCACGACCGCCGTGGGCGACAGCGTGGCCGAGATCCTGGAGGCCATGGGCCTGGAGCGGTGCGGCGCCCACGGCAGCACAGCGGCTTTGGCCCTCATGAACGACGCCGTCAAGAAGGGCGGGCTGATGGCCTCGTCCTACGTGGGGGGACTGAGCGGCGCCTTCATTCCGGTGAGCGAAGACAGCGGGATGATCCGGGCGGTGGAGGACGGCGCCCTCACCCTGAACAAGCTGGAGGCCATGACCTGCGTGTGTTCAGTAGGCCTGGACATGATCGCCCTTCCCGGCGACACCCCGGCGGACACCATCGCCGCCATCATCGCCGACGAGGCGGCCATCGGCATGGTGAACAACAAAACCACCGCAGTGCGGGTGATTCCCGTGCCGGGCAAGGGCGTGGGCGACGCGGTGGACTTCGGTGGCCTCTTGGGCCGGGCGCCCATCATGGCGGTCAACCCCTTCTCACCGCGCCGCTTCGTGGAACGGGGCGGCCGCATACCCGCTCCCGTACGGGCGCTGACGAACTGAGGGAATCGAGGTTGCAGATGTGACCGCCTGTCTGGCGATGGTAGCTGCGGGTGCCCCCCGGTCCTCGCCAGAAGCCATCCGGGCGCACGAGCGTCGGATCGCTTGTACGACGGCCGTTTAGCTGAGTTGAGGCGGAATCAGGGCGTGGGTCGTGACGCTGCGCTTGCCCGGCGGTCTTGCCCGGACTGGCTGGGTTGCGAGCGCTCATCTGCCTTATGAGAATACATATCCTTGTCTGCCCTGCTGAGAGCTTTCTCCAGGGTGTTGCCATCTTTCTTTTGCCAGATCACTCCGCCGATGCTGAGCCCAGTAACGTTAAGGGCTACTCCGAGTGGAAACAGGGAATAGGGCAGAACACGGCGACAGGCGTACGCCAGGGGAAGGAGGGCGTCGCTCAGCCGACTCAATCACCCTACGAGGCGAATTCTGCGCCAATTCCATGACTTGATCTTCCTACTTTTCTAAATAAAATTAAGTAAGAAAGTCTGGTTGGTGGGAGGGGAAGGAGATTATGGCGTTCCGTACAGAGAAGCCCGGAACTCCTTCGACTATCCAAACCATCAATCGGCGGTTGGTGCTCGAGTTGGTTCGCAGGAGCGGGCCAATCTCTCGCACGGACATCGCCAGACGCCTTGGAACGACAGGTCCTACCGTCTCCAACGCGGTCAAGCACTTGATGAGGAAAGAATTGGTAGTGGCTCGTTACGACGGACCGTCGACGGGTGGCAGGCGCCCCATCTTGTTGGGCTTCAACGAGCAGGCCGGTTACGTCTTAGCCTTGAATATCGGCGCCGGGTTGGATGTGGGTCTATTCGACCTGGGGGGATCTGCGGTCGGGCGGTTGAAGGATGAACTGCCGAAACGGGACGGCCAGCGAATCCTGGAACAGTCCATGGAACTGGTTATACGGCTTGTCAAGAAAGCAGACATCCCTCACCACCGGATCTGGGCGATGGGGATCAGTGCGCCGGGCATCGTGGATCCTGATTCCGGAACTGCTACCCATGCTCCGCTGTTGGGGCCGGGAACCTGGCCGCTTGGCCACGTCTTTGCCAAGCGGTTCCAAGTGCCCGTGCTGGTGGATAACGACGTGAACGCTGCTGCGTTCGGGGAGAAGCTGCGGGGGGCAGGACGGGCGTTCGACGACTTCGTGTACATCCTGATGGACGAAGGCATCGGGGCCGGGATTATGCTGCGCGACGGTCTATACCGGGGCAGTCAGAACGCCGCAGGCGAGATCGGGTATATGGTGACCGATCCCGACTGGGTTGCGGACAACGCCGGGGGATTTGGATGTCTCGAATCGGTGGCCTCCGTGCTGGCTATCCGGCGGTTGGCCACAGGGCTTGGGTTGGCGATGTCCGCTGAGAGTCAGGGTAACCTGGCGCTGGGCCATCTGTTGCGCACCGCTAAGGGCGGCGATGACGCCGCCAGGCGGATTGCGGACCGGGTACTCAAGTTCATTGCGATGGGGGTGGCCAACCTCTGTGCCGTCCTTAACCCATCGACGGTCATCCTGGGCGGTGCGAACGTGGATGAGTTGGTCCTCGAAGAGTTGAAGCCACGCCTCGAAGGGCTGATTCCGAAGGTGCCTCCCATTGTGCTTTCCGCTCTCGGGGCTGACGCGAGTCTGGTTGGCGCGGCTTCCCTGGCCATCGATCACGTGGTTCTGCGTGCGCTGGACGATGATTTTTCACCGGAGTCCTCATTCGTCGTGGCCTGAGAGTGGCAGTTGCCGGCAGAGGTGAGAAAGATCAACGGTCAAGCTAAGGTCATCATTGGTGTCGATCTAGGGGGAACCAAAAGCCTGTTCGGTCTAGCCGACGAGACGGGAGAAATCCTGAAGGAGGCCGAATACCCCACGGGCTCCCAGGAGAGGGTTTTTGCCCACCTGGTCTCCAATCTTCGTCGCTTCATGGCGGACCACGGTATCGAGCCGAACAGAGTGAGCAGAATCGGCCTTGGCGTCGCCGGGGTGGTGGATCACCGCAACGGGACGGTGTCACAGGCGCCCAATCTTGGTTGGGACCGCTTCCCGCTGAAGGTCGCGCTCGAGGACCGTTTTCACGTTCCCGTGGCGCTGGAGAACGACGTGAACGCAGCCACCCTGGGCGAACACTGGCGTGGCGCCGCCCGGGGCTTGCGCCACTATCTCTTCGTGGCGGTCGGAACGGGTATCGGCGCTGGGATCATGATCAACAGGGAGTTGTACCGCGGGCACAGCTACTCCGCCGGCGAAATCGGTTACGACGTCCTGCGGCCGGATGCCTTGCGGGAGGCGGACGTGGCAGCGGAGTACCTGGAATCACTCGCCTCGGGAACCGGGTTGCTGCTCTGGGCGAACCGCCGCCGAGGTGGCCGGTCCCAGTTCGGAAGCACGGCCGAGGTCATGGCTGCCGCCGAGGCGGGGGATGAAGCCGCCCTGATTGTGGTCAGGGAGGCCACGGAGTTGCTTGGACTCTCGATTAGCAACGCAGTCAACCTCCTCGACCCGGAATTGGTTGTCCTGGGAGGAGGGTTATGCTTTGGTGCTCCTAGCTTTGTTGAGCGAATCCAGGCCATCACCCGGAAAGTCCTGCCCAAACCAATACCAGTTGTGCTATCCACTCTAGGAGGCAAGGCTCAACTGTATGGAGCGGTCAAATTGTGTCTTGACCAGATGCGTACGATTTCAATCTGTCGGGAGGAGGCCTGAACGTGTTTCTGAAACCCACGATTGAACGGAACCCAGAACTCGTCAGAGCGGCTACCAGACTTCACCAGGAAGGGAAAATCCCCGCCAACAGCTACGTCATCGACCTGGATGCCGTACAGCACAATGCCGGACTCCTCAAAGACGAAGCTAAGCGGCATGGCCTCAGCATCTACTTCATGACGAAGCAGTACGGCCGGAACCCGTTGGTCACTAACGCGGCGGTCGATCCGGGCCAACCGATGACTGTGGCAGTTGACCCCGACGACGTGGCGGCGATTGCCAAGTGGGGCATCCGCCTGGGCCACGTGGGGAACTTGGTCCAGGTTCCGAAGCACGAGATCCCCAGCGTCCTAGACCTGCATCCGGAGGTCATCTCCGTCTTTAGCATCGAGAAGGCGGCTCAGATTTCCGAGGTAGCGGTCCAGAAGGGCATGGTGCAGGATATCCTCTTGCGCGTCGCCGGGCCGAACGACGTGTACCTCCCGGGCATGCTGGGCGGTTTCCCGTTGGAGGAGATCGTCGAGGTGGCGCGGCAGATTCAGAAGCTGCCGGGCGTGAATATCGCAGGCGTCGTGACCTTTCCCGCCCTGTACTACACCGAGACTGAGCGACCTCTTCCCACGCCAAACCTGGCGACCATCCGGGAAGCGGCCCATCGCTTGGACCGGGAACTCGGCATCACCATCAAGCAGGTCAACGCTCCGGGCAATACCTCCTGCCTCACCATGGAGACCTTCGCCAAAGGGGGAGCTACCCATGTTGAGCCAGGCCATGGATTGACAGGCACTACGACTTTCAACCTGTCCGGCAAGCAGCCGGAGATTCCGGCGGTCGTCTATGTTACCGAAGTGTCACATTTCGTTGACGGCCGAGTCTTTGTCTTCGGCGGCGGCTTCTTCGTGGATGATCCGCCAGTCAAGATGCGGGAGAGCTTTAAGCGGGTAGCGCTGGTAGGCGACGACCCGGCCCACATTCTCGATTGCCAGATGCCGTTCCTCGGCACGGGTCCGGACGATGCTTCCCGGTTCGCAGGCATCGATTATCACGGCATCCTTGACCCGGCGGGACAGAGGTGCAAGGTGGGCGACACGGTCATCTTTGGTTTTCGGATTCAGGCCTTCGTTGCTCGGGCCAAAATCGTCGGCGTGAGCGGTATCCAAACCGGCAGCCCCACGGTTGAGGGGATCTTCGACCGGTACGCCAATCGGCTGGACAACCTCGGATACACGGCGCAGCACTGAGGAGTGGTTGGGATGAAGCAGAAGACCCGGGGCGCTCAGGCGGCCCATCCGATCGCCTTGGCGGAGATCGTAAGTAGGTACGGGCTCTTTGCGGGGTTCCTGATCCTCAGCGGTGTGATGGCGTTCCTCTCCCCCGTCTTTCTGACGCAGGTCAACTTGATCAACATCCTGCGACAGGTGGCGGTCACTGGGGTCACCGCGGTCGGCATGACCTTCGTCATCATTTCTGCGGGGATTGACCTCTCCATCGGGGCTATCCTGGCTTTTGCCGGAATCGTCATGGTGAGCCTGGAAACCCAGGGAGCGCTGGTTGCGGTGGCGGCGGCGCTGCTCTCTGGGGCACTCTGGGGACTCGCCAATGGGGTGGCTATCGCCAAGGGAAACGTGCAGCCCTTCGTAGTGACACTGGCGTGCATGACGGTAGTGCGGGGTTTCACGCTCATTGCCTCGGGTGGACACCCGCTCACTCTGCACAATCCCGCTCTCCTGACGCTTGGTTTCGGGTACCTGGGACCCCTCCCACTGCTAGTTGTGGTCTTCGCCGTGGTGGTGGCCTTGGGGTGGGTGCTCTTGGCGAAGACGCCCTTCGGCCGGTATACCTATGCCATTGGCTCGAACGAGAACGCCAGTAAACTCGCGGGAATCAACTTGGACCGGATGAAGGTTCTGATCTACACGTTGAGCGGCGCCTTGTCGGCCCTGGCGGGTGTCCTGCTCACCAGCCGGTTGAGTTCCGCCTCGCCCATCGCTGGAGTCGGTTACGAGCTAGACGCCATCGCCGCGGTGGCCATCGGCGGGGCGAGCCTCGCCGGCGGGGAGGGGACCATGGGCGGCACTCTGCTTGGCGTGCTGATCATTGGAGTAATCACCAACGGGTTGGTGTTGCTGAACGTCAGCGCCTACTACCAACAAGTCATCAAGGGTCTAATCATCTTCTTTGCCGTATTGATGGCAAACCGCAAGAAGTAGGCGGACATTGCTGGAAAGGGGTGGTAAGGGGAAAGAGCTGAGAACACGAGCCTTCTTCGGAGGCACGCGCGATTCGCAGGAGGAATTCGGCAAAGGAGGAACAAACGTGAGGAAAGCAAAGACTCTGGTCATCCTCGCACTCACCGTGGCTCTGCTTATGAGCGTGGTCACAGGCGCCAGCGCTGCCGGCAAGAAGAAGCTGGTCATAGGCGTGACGCTCTGCCAGATGTCCGATCCATTCTTCGTCAACGTCAAGAAGGGCATTTTCGACGAAGCCAAGAAGCTGGGCGTGGACATAGTCTTCGCTGACGGCCAGGCGAACGCAGCTACTCAGTTGGCCCAGGTTGAGGACTTCGTCGCCAAGAAAGTGGACCTGATCGTCCTCAACCCGACCGAGGCGGATCCCTTGGTCCCGGCAGTACTAGAGGCCAACCGGGCCAACATTCCGGTCATCACCTTCGACCGGTGGGTGACCGGCGGCAAGACTGTGACTCACGTCGGTGCTTCGGCAGTTGAAGTCGGCGTCAAGGCCGGCGAGGCCTTGTTCAAGTACCTTGGCGGCAAGGGGAAGATCGCAGTCATCGAACACATCCCTGGCGCCTCCACTACCATCGACCGGACAAAGGGCCTGGATGAGGTGCTCAAAAAGTATCCGGGCATCCAGATCGTCGCCCGGCAGTCGGCTACTTCCCGTGCTGAGGCCATGTCCGTCATGGAGAATATCCTGACCGCACACCCGGATATCCAGGGCGTCTACGCTTACAATGACGACAATGCCCTTGGCGCCTCCGACGCCATCGTCGCTGCCAAGAAACAGAACGACATCGTAGTAACCGGTGTCGGCGGAACCGCTCCGGCACTCCAAGCCGTGAAACAGGGTAAGGTCCTCGCCACGGTTGACATCCTTCCGTACGAGGAAGGTCGCTTGGTGATTAAGACTGCCGTCGACGTTCTCAAGGGCAAGAAGATCACCGAGCAACACGAGGGCCGAACCTGGGTGCTGCAGCAGTCCAAGACGGTGACCGGGCCACAATGGGCTAAGAAGTTCGGCAAGTAACCTCAGCAACTCCCAGCCTTCAGGGGCAGGCCGCGGTTGCCTCTAGGCTGCCGCGGCCCCTGCCCTGGGGCGGGCTTTTGCCGATCGGAGGTCTTCCCTTTGGAACGTGCCTTGCTGGAGATTTCGAACGTGTCCAAGCGGTTTTCGGGAGTCCAGGCTTTGGCGGGGGTGGACTTCGACCTGCACGCCGGAGAAGTTCACGCCCTGGTCGGGGAGAACGGTGCGGGCAAGTCCACGCTGATGAAGATCATCGCCGGGGTCCACCAGCCTGACACGGGGCGGATTGTGGTCGACGGCAAGCAGGTCAAGTTTACCGGCACCCGGGATTCCCAGGAAGCCGGAATCAGCATGATCTACCAGGAACTCAACTTGGTGAGTGCGTTGAGCATCGCCGCCAACATTTTTCTCTGTCGCGAGTTCAGAAGCGGCCCGTTCATCAACGAGCGAGAGATGAACAACCGAGCCCGGGCGGCCATGGGCCGTATCGGTGTGAACTTGGACCCGCACCTCAGGGTGAGCCGGCTGAGCATGGCACAAAAGCAGCTCGTGGAAATTGCCAAGGCGATTTCCATGAACGCCAAGATCGTGATTATGGACGAGCCGACCTCGTCTTTGACCGACGCCGAAAAGGCCCACCTGTTTGAAACCATCGGCCGCCTGAAAAAAGAGGGAGTGGGCGTCATCTATATCAGTCACGACCTAGATGAAGTTTTCAAGCTTGCGGACCGGATCACGGTGCTGCGTGATGGCCGGACGGTGGCCTCCAGCCTCACGGCCGACACGGATAAGGCGACCGTGGTCTACCACATGGTCGGCCGGGAGTTAACCGAGATTTACGATTACCAGTCCTATGCTCGACCGGATGTGCTACTAGAGGTCAAAAACCTGTCCAAGCGAGGACTGCTCCACAACGTCTCCTTCACCGTGCATGCTGGTGAAATCGTGGGGATCGCCGGTTTGGTCGGAGCTGGTCGGACTGAACTGGCGTACCATTTGTACGGGTTGATGAAACCGGACAACGGAATTGTAAGGCTCAAAGGCCGGGTGGTCTCGATAGGCTCTCCCACCCATGCCATAGGCTTGGGCATCGGGTTGGTACCCGAGGATCGGAAGGACATGGGTCTATTTGCGAACATG
This sequence comes from Bacteroidota bacterium, assembly GCA_050260295.1. Taxonomy (GTDB): domain Bacteria; phylum Bacillota; class Limnochordia; order Limnochordales; family DUMU01; genus DUMU01. The sequence continues at coordinate 3,705 of JBLNBY010000155.1, read as the reverse complement.
TCCATTCAGGCCAACGTGACAATGTCCAGCCTGAAAGCCGTAGTTCGGAGAGGGCTGGTACTCTCGCGGGCGGAGCGTGACCGAGCCGTCCAGTACATCAAGGAATTCGGCATTCGAACCTCCGGCCCGGAGCAGAAAGTGATCAACCTCAGCGGCGGCAACCAGCAGAAGGTGGTGTTGGCTCGCACCGTGGCAACCGAGCCGGCGCTGCTGATCTTGGACGAGCCGACGAGAGGCGTCGACGTGGGTGCCAAGGCAGAGATCTACAAGCTGATGCGCCAGATGGCTGCCGCTGGGGTGGGCATTATCATGATCTCGTCTGAACTGCCCGAGGTGTTGGGTGTTTCCGACCGGGTGCTCGTGATGCGCAATGGGGCCATAACCGGCGAACTCACCCGGGAGGAGGCTTCCTCCGAAGTGGTCATGCAGTGTGCCACCGGGCAAAAAACGATGCTTCACTAACACAATCCGTGTCAAGGAGGCTGGTAGTGGTGAGCAGCATTCTCATCCGCAACGGCAGGATCGTAGATGGCTCCGGTAACCCGTGGTTCCGGGGTGACGTTGCTGTGGAGAACGGCATCATCACGTCGGTAGAGAGTCGGCTGCCTGCCGAAGGGTTCGATGTGATTATCGAAGCCGACGGCAAAATGGTCGCCCCGGGCTTTGTGGACATCCATTCTCATTCGGACTTCGTGCTGCCGCTGAAGAGGCACCAGTCACTGTTGGAGCCGCTCTTGCGGCAGGGCGTCACGACCATCATCACGGGTAACTGCGGCTTCTCACCGGCTCCGGTGAGCCAGGAGTACTTGGACTTGGCGAAGAGCAGCACAGCTTGGATGTGCGCCGAAGACCTCGCTTGGAACTGGCGGACTTATGCCGAGTTCCTGAACCGGCTACGGGCCAACGGCCTAGCGGTGAACGTGGGCCAGCTCTCCTCGCACGGTAGCATCCGAATAGCCGTCATGGGTATGAGCAGCCGCCAGCCTTCGGGAGAAGAAATGTCGCGGATGCTTCAGATGCTGGAGGAGGACTTGGAGGCTGGGGCAATTGGCCTTTCCCTGGGTTTGGGTTATCCTCCTGGGATGTATTCGAAGACCGAGGAACTTCTGGAGTTTGGGAAGGTTTTGGCCGGACATCCGGGGCGACCGATGGTCTTTCACCTCCGCGGCCTTTGTGAGACCTTTACCTCCGCGGTCAAAGAGGCCATAAAGATCGGCGGCAAACTTGGCATCCCGATCCACTGCTCCCACTTCGTGGCGGTCGGCCCCGAAAACTGGCACCGTGTAGACGAAGGGATTGCCATGGTTGAAGAGGCCCGGCGGAGCGGAGTTGACATCACGTACGATATGTACCCGTATGTAGCAGGCAACACCACCCTGACCGCCCTCTACCCGCCGGAAGCTTTGGACGGCGGGACGGAAGCCCTTCTGGCCAAGTTACGTGACCCGGCGCAACGAGCGAAGGTCAGAGAGGACATCGAGGACATCGTGCCGGGTTGGCCCTCCTGGTTACCCGGGGCCTGGTCTGACAACTTCGTGCGTTCCTTCCGGCCGGAGAACATCCTCGTGACCTGGGTCCCTGGCGCTGCCAACAAGCGGTTCGAAGGAAAATCCCTCAGCGAGGTCGGTGAGCTTCTGGGGGGAGACTGGTTCGACGCTTTGGTCAAGCTGACCCTGGATGAGCATGGAGAAGCGATGATTCTTGTGGTCGGCGCCGGCGGAAACCTGGAGGACGAGACTCATCTGCGGAGGATTCTTACCAGGCCTTACGCCTCCATCGCCACCGACGCCGTCCTGATCGGCCGCGGCAAGGCGAATCCGGCGGGCTTCGGCGCCTTCGCCAGGGTGCTCGGCAAGTATGCGCGGGAAGAGAAGCTGTTCAGCATGGAGGAGGCGGTGCGTAAGATGACCTCGCTCTCCTTGCAGCGGTACGGCGTGCGCGACCGTGGCTTGATCCGGACGGGGATGAAGGCCGATATCGTGGTCTTCGACCCTGAGCAGATCACCGATCGCGCGACTCTGACTGAGCCAGAGCAGTTCGCCGAGGGCGTCGAGTACGTATTGGTCAACGGCCGAGTGGTGGTCGAGCGGGGAAGTATGAAAGAATGCTTGCCCGGCGAACTCCTCTTGGGAAGGAGTTAAGAAAGGTCTGAGAGGTGCCAAGGGGAGGCGAAGCCATGGAAACGCATTCCTATTACATGTACCGGGAGATTCTCCAAGAACCGCAGACCGTCGCCCGTACCGTCGAGGCGGAACTGGAGAATGTACGGGAGATCGTCCGGATAGTCCGGGCTCGGGAGATCGAGTACGTTCTCATCGCCGCACGCGGCACCTCGGACAACGCCGCACAGTTCGCCAAGTACCTTTTCGAGGTGATCAACGGAGTGCCAGGCTCGTTGGCGGCGCCATCGATCTATACGGTGTACCGGGCGAGCCTGAAGTCCCTCCGCCGAGCCCTCGTGTTGGGAATCTCCCAGTCCGGCGAGGGCCTCGACATCGTCGAGGTGGTCAAGGCAGCCCGGGAAGGTGGTGCCTTGACTGTTGGACTAACCAATAACCGGAGTTCGGCCTTGGCCCGGACGGCGGAACACGTGATCGTCGGGTGTGCTGGCGAAGAAAAGAGCGTGGCGGCCACCAAAACTTACACGGCGCAACTAGTGGCCCTGCTCATGTTGTCCTTGGAGTGGGCTGGCCGGGAAGACCTGTTCGGTGGCCTTCGCCAGGTTCCCGGGCAGATCGAGCAGACACTCGGACTGGAAGCGCGAATCAAGAGCGTCGTCGCCCGGTACCGCTACATGAACGACTGCGTGGTTCTGGGCCGGGGATTCAACTATTCCACCGCTCTGGAGGCGGCGCTGAAGATTAAGGAGACCTGCTACGTTGGGTCGCAGCCCTACTCGTCGGCCGACTTCCTCCACGGGCCGATCGCCGTGGTCGAGGAGGGTTTCCCGGCTTTCGTCATCGCCCCGCCGGGGAAAGCCTTTCCCAGCGTACTAGGTGTGGTTGAGGAGCTGGTCAAGCGGAAGGCGGAAGTGGTCGCCATCACCTCTGATCCCGGACTGCTGGAGATGGCCACTATCCCGCTGCAGGTGCCGGTGGAGGTAGACGAGACGCTGAGCCCGCTGATCTACGTCGTTCCAATGCAGCTTTTCGCCTACCACTTGGCCCTAACCAAGGGGCTCGACCCGGACCAGCCCCGCGGACTGACCAAGGTAACACGTACTCTGTGAGCTGGGCCAGAAGTTGAATGCCTTATGTACAGCCATGGGAGGGATTCCAGAACCGAATGCGACGGCTATGAGTTAATCGGCTGCCGCCAAATGATGGCAAGAGTGCTTTTCTATGCCCAGTGCGTGGGCGTTCGCTCGTCGAGGAAGATCGCTTCCCGGATCGAAGAACGAGAGCGGTCGCCAGATGCGTCTTGCCCATCCCGGGGTTATCCATGAAGATGAGACCCTCCCGCTGTCGAATGTAGGTGCAGTCGGCCAGGGAGAGGATTCGGTTGGCCGGGATAGCTGGCTGGGCGGAGAAGTCGAAGCTCTCCAGGCTCTTGGTCAAGGGGAACTTTGCTGCCTCGAGCTTGCGTTGGATGGGCGTTTTCTTCCGCAGCGGATGTTCTCGAGGGATGAGGCCTGGCGATGGTGCTCTTCCCCACCCCGGTCGGCCCTACGAGCGCCACCGTCTGAACGAGGCTAAGCAGCGGCTG
>JBLNBY010000154.1:0-4924 GCA_050260295.1 Bacteroidota bacterium | reverse complement strand
AACGAGGGTGACTGGCTCACGTTGAATGGTACCACCGGCGAGGTGATCCTGGGTCAGGTCAACCTGGTCGAGCCGTCGTTGGCCGGGGAGTTCGGCGAACTCATGGGCTGGTCTGACGAGGTACGGAAGCTCGGGGTGCGGGCGAACGCTGACATCCCGCGGGATGCGCGTGTGGCGCGCGAGTTTGGCGCCGAGGGTATCGGTCTGTGCCGTACCGAGCATATGTTCTTTGCTCCGGATCGGATCAAGGCGGTACGGGAGATGATCCTGGCCGACGACGTGGCCGGGCGCGAAAAGGCTCTCGCGAAGCTGTTGCCCTTCCAGAAGAGCGACTTCATCGGTCTCTTCCGCGAGATGCAGGGCCGTCCGGTGACCATTCGTCTGCTCGACCCGCCGCTCCATGAGTTCCTGCCGCAAGAGGAGGAGCAGCTCGAGGAGCTCTCCCGGGAGATGGGTGTCTCCGTCGACAAGCTGCGGGATCGGGTTGAGAGTCTGAAAGAGTTCAACCCGATGTTGGGACACCGTGGTTGCCGCCTGGGTGTCACCTACCCCGAGATCTACAACATGCAGGTACGGGCTATCTTTGAAGCCGCCTGCGAGCTGGCCAGGGAGGGCATGACGATCGTCCCCGAGGTCATGATCCCGCTCGTTGGCACGAAGAAAGAGCTCGGGATGCTGCGCAAAGAAGCCGAACGGGTGGCCGATGAAGTGATGGCGGCAGCGGGAGTCAAGCTCGAATACCACATCGGTACGATGATCGAGGTGCCGCGCGCGGCGGTCACTGCAGACGAGATCGCCGAGGTGGCCGACTTCTTCTCGTTCGGTACGAACGACCTTACACAGATGACGTTCGGCTTCAGCCGGGATGACGCCGGGAAGTTCCTCGGTGCCTACCTGGCCAAGGAGATCCTGCCGGCCGATCCCTTCCAGACGATCGACCAGGACGGCGTGGGCCAACTAGTCCGGATGGGCGTCGAAAAGGGCCGGGCGACCAACCCCACCCTGAAGACGGGTATCTGCGGTGAGCACGGTGGCGACCCCAAGTCCATCGAGTTCTGCCATCGGGTCGGCCTCAACTACGTAAGCTGCTCACCCTATCGGGTGCCCATAGCCCGGTTGGCGGCGGCCCAGGCTGAGATCAAGTATCCTCGGTGACCGGTGGCGCGAGAAAGTGAGGGAGGCCCCGGCGAGCCGGCCGGGGCTTCTTCTCTTACTTACTTGCTGCAAGGATCGGCCAATGCCGGAATGACCGGCGAACGGTGGCGCATAACGTACGTCTAGTGTTTACGGGGTACGGGGTACACGGAAAGGACAACACTGCCTCAGGAAGAATGATGGTAATGGTGGAAAGAGGGGAGGTGTTCTGGTGGCGGGACGGTACCCGTCCGAGTGGCTCGACGAGTTGCGCCGGGCGAATGACATCGTGCAGGTTGTCTCCGAGCACGTGAGTCTGCGTCGTTCCGGGCGGGGGTTCGTGGGCCTCTGTCCATTCCACCAGGAGAAAACACCTTCTTTTCATGTTCACCCGGAGCGGCAATTCTTCCACTGTTTTGGCTGCGGCGCAGGTGGCGACGTGATCCGCTTCGTGATGCTGATTCGCGGGCTGAGCTTCCAGGAGGCGGTTGGTTGGCTGGCGGAGCGTGGAGGTTTGCCGCTGCCGGGAGCGGGGGCCGGAGAAGTACGGCAGGAACGGGAAAGGCGGGAGTTGCTGGAAGTTCACAAGTGGGCGGCCGGGTTTTTCCGCCAGGCTCTGTGGAGCGAAGCTGGGCAGCAGTGCCGGGCTTACCTTGCCGTCCGGGGAATTCACCGGGAGACTGCGGAACGGTTTCTGCTCGGGTATGCCCCACAAACACCAAACGCACTACAATTGGCGGCCCGCCGGGCGGGTGTGCCAGTAGCGTTGCTCGTCAGGGCTGGTCTGGTTTACATGGGCAGACAGGGGCAGGCGGTGGACAGGTTTCGTGGCCGCCTAATCTTTCCCATTTTCGATCTCGCCGGACAGGTGATCGCCTTTGGAGGCCGCCTCATAGACGTCCAGGCGGCTGACATAGCAGCAGCAGGCATGGTAGAGACTGGCAAGGCACCAATTGGAGCGGCAGCAAGAGCGAGAACGACAGAGGCTGCACCCAAGTATCTGAATTCGCCGGAGACGCCGATTTATCGGAAGGGCCGCCAGCTTTACGGTCTCCACCTGGCCCGGGAGAGTCTGCGCCGCCTGGGCTCGGCGGTCGTGGTGGAAGGGTACATGGACTGCATTTCTCTGGTACAGGCGGGGATCGAGAACGTGGTCGCCTCGCTGGGGACGGCACTCACGCCCGTACAGGTGTCCCTGCTGCGCCGGTATGCGCCGGCGGTGACGATTGCATATGATGCGGATACGGCAGGCGAGGTTGCCACCGGTAGGGGGCTTGAGTTGCTGGAGCAGGCAGGGTTACAGGTTCGGGTGGCAGTTTGGCCGCCGGGCAAGGATCCGGATGACGTGGCGCGAGAGGCCCCTGCAGAGGCAAAGGAACGCCTGGCACGGGCTTTACCGATCTGGGATTACCGCTTCAGTCGTCTGATCGGCCCAATGGCCGCGACAGATCCCGAGGCGAGGCGTCAGACGGTACGGCGGGTTGCTGAGGCATTGGCTCGGGTGTCGGGGGCCGCGGAGCGGGAAGTTCTGGTACAGCAGGCTGCGGGGCTGTTGGCACTCCCCCCTACGAGTCTGGCGCAGCAGGTCGACGAGCTGAGGCGACGCCAGCGGCTTCCGGGGTTACCTGGTGCTCATCGCAGTAAGAGCGGGTCACGGCAGCATACTAACGGCGATGACCCGGCGCAGGCCAGGCCGGAGCAGGCAGTTAGGTCGGGGCATCGGCCGGCGGAGATGGAAACGAGCTTGTTGGCCTGGATCTGCCAGCACCCGGAGGAGGGAAGGCCCCTGATCAACCAGTTGAATGCTGCATGGTTCAAGGTGCCAGCTTACCGCCGCCTGGTCGAAGCCTTGCAGGAGTGGGGCGGAGTCGATCCCCTTCTCGCAGGCAAAGCAGGAGAAGAGCTGGCTGCTTGGGCCGAGGCATTGGCGTCGAACACCCGGCGTAGCATGGAAGGGCTGCCGGCTGGATCGCCAGGAGACGCCGACGACTACGGCGGGCAGCGAAGTGGCGGTGCCGGCCGTAGCGGAAGTGGTAGCGGGGTCACGGCCACGGGTAGCCGCTCTGCTGTTTGGGAGACGGGGCAGGAGTTGCTCTGGCGGGTTCAGGCACAAGCGGAAATCGCGATCATCGCGAATTTCGAGCAGGAACTCAGGGATTGGGAGCGAATGCTTCCACCCCGATTATCTGGTTTAAATCGACTCGTTTTGCGGTATAAACAAATGGTGGCAAATTCGGCCCCTGGGAAAGTCGTTGAAAGGGGGGCATAACCAAAATGGTTCGAAAGGGGGGAGAGGGAGTGAATAAGCCGGAGTTGGCCGACATCGAGCACGTGCGGGAGCTAATGCGCAAGGGCAAGCAACAAGGTTCGCTTACCTACAAGGAGATTATGGACGCGCTTGGGGAAGTGGACCTGTCGCCTGAGAAGATCGATGAAGTCTACGAAGCGTTTGCCAATCTCGGGATCGAGATCATTGGCAGCGGTTCCGAGGAGGAACGCCCCGGTTCCGACGGAGAACATGTCGAGCCCGAAGAGTTGAGCATGGACCTGGAGATGCCGGAGGGAATCGCTCTCGATGATCCCGTCCGCATGTATCTCAAAGAGATCGGCCGCATTCCCTTGTTGACCGCCGAAGAGGAGGTAGCACTGGCCAAACGGATCGAGGCCGGTGATGAGGAGGCCAAACGTCGCCTGATCGAAGCAAACCTGCGCCTCGTGGTCAGTATCGCCAAACGGTATGTCGGGCGGGGGATGCTTTTCCTCGATTTGATTCAGGAGGGGAACCTGGGGTTAATCAAGGCCGTCGAGAAGTTTGACTACCGGAAAGGGTACAAGTTCAGTACCTATGCCACCTGGTGGATCCGGCAGGCGATCACCCGGGCCATCGCTGACCAGGCTCGCACTATCCGAATACCGGTTCACATGGTTGAGACGATCAATAAAATGATCCGGATTCAGCGCGAACTCCTGCAGCAGCTGGGCCGGGAGCCGACTCCGGAAGAGATCGCCGAGAAGATGGAGTTGCCGCCCGATCGCGTCAGGGAAATACAGAAGATAGCTCAAGAGCCGGTCTCCCTCGAAACTCCCATCGGTGAAGAGGAAGACTCGCATCTGGGCGACTTCATCGAAGACCAGGATGCCCCTGCACCGGCTGAGGCAGCCGCCTTTACCATGCTGCGCGAGCAGTTGGAAGAGGTGTTGTCGACCCTCAACCCGCGGGAGCAGCAGGTGTTGCGCCTGCGCTATGGGCTCAATGACGGCCGCCAGCGTACCCTGGAAGAGGTCGGGCAGGTCTTCGGAGTGACACGGGAGAGGATCCGTCAGATCGAGGCGAAGGCATTGCGTAAGCTCCGGCATCCGAGCCGCAGCAAGAAACTGAAGGATTTCCAGGAGTAGCGGCGGATTCCCCTACCTTTCCGAGGCCGGCCGGCTTTGGCTTTGGCCTCTTTGGGCTTCCCGACAAGGCACGGATGTGTTAAAATGGGATGGCCGAGTGGGCCCTTAGCTCAGTGGTCAGAGCAGTGGACTCATAATCCATTGGTCGCAGGTTCGAACCCTGCAGGGCCCACCACTTCCTGCCTTCTTTGAGCAGTTTCGAGCCAGTTTGGATTACCCTTTGTCTCCTCCACCTCAAACTCCCACCACATACTTCCACATCGGATTGGTGCTGCGCCGGGCGCAGTCAGGAGCCACCTTCCGTGTACTTTGGTGGCGTTCTGCTCTCCCCGCCGGCCACGCGTGGAGGCCGCGCCCGGTGGCCTACCTGCTGGGTGGGAGGTAAACCGAATAA
>JBLNBY010000153.1:0-2835 GCA_050260295.1 Bacteroidota bacterium | reverse complement strand
AGTAACGGTCAAGAGCTAGCGCAGGTTCTTGACGACCTGGATGCCGCCATCAGTGGTGTCGAGCGGCTGCTTGACCGTGTCGACATACTCTTTCACAGTTCGTCTGCCGCCCAAAAGGACCAGCTCCTGGTCACCCTCGCCCTGAGGGTTCTGGGTGAGCAGTTGGGCCTGAGCGAGGGCGGCAGCCAGGGCGGCGCACAGAGTAGCAATCAGGCGGAGGCCGGCGCCGGCCTTGGGGGAGATATGGCCGGGCTTGACCGGGAGAGCCTGGTGCGGTTGCGGAAAGGCATCGAAAAGCTGCGGGCGCAAAGCCAGCTTACCGACGATTCCCAACTGGCGTCGACCCTTGCTGACCTGCAAGGTTTGGGTGCGAGCCTCCGTCGCCTAAACGACGGCCAGCTCGGTGCCGGTTTGCTCACTCTCCGGCAGTACCTGCAGGCGAGCAACGTGGTGGGCAACCGCCTCGAATGGCGGGGGCCGGTGGGTCTCAGCGAGGATAGGCTGCGGAAGGCCATCGAGGCGGAGCTGGCTGCGACCGGCGAGGTGCTCCCGGCCCATGCCCGCATCAGTAACCTGCCGGCAGCGATCATCCAGCCCGATGCCCGGACGCAACTGCTCACGGTAGTCCGGAGTGCAGGCCGCCTGGTGAACATCCTCTTCATCGGTATGCTCACTTTGCTCGTGCTCCTCTTTGACCAGGCAACCGTGATTGCCACCTGGAAAGGGGTGTACCGGGCCAAGCGGAGGCTCGTGCGGGCGAGCCGGGGCCGGGAGCGGCTCGCTGCCTTCCTTCTGTGGACCGGCGATAGACTTGCTCCCTCGCTCTACGGCGCGGGTGCCGGCGCGTTACTGGCCGGCGGGGGAAGCCTGTTGAGCCTGATTCTCACCGGTACGGGCGGAGCGGGGACCGGCGTGGTTGCTCCGGCGGGAGTAACTGCAAATCTGGGTGCAATCCAGATACCGCTCGTGATCGGGGCTTTCCTGGGCCTTCTGGTAGCACTATCAGCAGAGCGTTTGAGCCCGGTAGCGGAGGAACAGGTGCTGGCCGGTGAGTCCTTGGGACTCTCGTATCGTCAGATCATGGAGGAGATAGTCATACCTGCCGGTCGTCCGGGACTCTACCAGCTTCTACTGGCTGCCCGGCGGGACTTGCTCGCCCCTGGATGGCGGTATCGCCAGGCATGGGGCCCGGCCAGGGAGCGGCTGTTGCTCCGGGAAGCCGGTGCAGCTGGTAGCAGTGGTCGATCTGGTGGCGCAAGCAGAGGAAACAACGACGGGAAGGAGGGAGATGCTTGGCAGGTCTCGTGGTGAAGGGGCTGACCAAACAGTTTCCCGGCAGCAGAAAGCCGGTCCTCGTCGACTTTGATCTCACGGTGGCTCCGGGAGAGACTGTAGTCATCATGGGCCCGTCGGGATCGGGGAAGAGCACCTTGCTGCGCGCGATCGACAGGCTGCTTGAGCCTGATCGGGGCGAGATCTACTGGAACGGGATTCCCGTTCACCGGCTGGAAGGTGAGGAGTTGCGCCGCTGGCGGCGGCAGGTGGGCTTCGTCTTTCAGCAGCACAGCCTCTTTGAACGGATGACGGTGCTGCAAAACTGCCTGCTTGGTCCGCAACTGGCTGGGGTGCCGGGAGCTCTGGCCCGGGAAAGGGCACAGGCAGCGCTGGAGCGGGTCGGCCTGGTGCATCTCAGCGACCGGCTTCCGGCGCAACTTTCGGGGGGTGAACGCCAGCGTGTGGCCATTGCCCGGGCACTGAGCATGGAACCGGAGCTGATGCTTTGGGATGAGCCCACGGCCAGCCTCGATCCCCTGTTGGTGGGCGAAGTGATGGAGTGCCTGGCCGATCTGGCGGCTGAGGCGAGTTGCGCCATGGTGGTGGTCACCCACGAGGTGCGGCTCGCCCGTGAAATCGCCTCGCGGGTAATGCTCATGGAAGGCGGACACAAGGTGGAGGAGGGTGAGCCGGGAGAACTCTTTGCCCATCCCCGTACTGAACTGGGCCGCAAGTACCGGCAACTCGTCACCGAAGGATTAGCTCTCTCGCTGACGAATAAGTGAGAGGTTTGGGGGGGAAGCCATGACGCCAGTGGCGGAGGCAACAGGAGTTGCCCTGCATTCCGGAATCGCGGCTCATGTTCGTCTGCGGGCAGCTCTGCCGGGAAGCGGTATTCGTTTCGTCCGTACCGATCTTCCTGGTTCTCCGTCGATTCCGGCGGTTATAACCAACGTGACCCCGGAACGCCGCAGCACTGCCCTGATAGATCGCTCCACGGGTGTCTCGGTGCGCACGGTCGAACATTTCCTGGCTACCTGCTTTGCTCTGGGCGTGAAGGATTGTGTGCTGGAGGTGGACGGGCCGGAGCTGCCGGCAGGAGACGGGGCGGCTCTCTATTGGGTCGACCTGATCCGGCAGGCGGGCCTGGCTGAAGTTCAAACTGATGCAGATGCAGCGGCTGCCGGTCATACGGCTGCCGATCAAAGTCTGCGGGTCATGGACGTCTGGCGGGACGCGCCGAAGGTCAGCGAACCCATCTTGATCGAGGACGAGGAAGGCCAGTCCGGGGCTTTCGTTGCTGCTTTTCCGGCCGACGAGTTTCATGCTGATTTTGTGTTCGTTCCCCCTTACCCGGGACAAGCGGTGCAGATCGTCGAGTATGCTGGCGGAAGCGGAAGAAACGAGGCCGGTTTTTTCGTCCACTGCCTTGCTCCCGCTCGGACGCCGGCGTTTCTCGAGGAGATCGCCGCCTTGCGGGAGGCGGGGTTGGGGCGGGGGGTAAGTCAGGAGCAGGTATGCCTGCTCAGCGCGGGCGGACCGGTCGGTGAGTGGCGGTTC
>JBLNBY010000152.1:0-2719 GCA_050260295.1 Bacteroidota bacterium | reverse complement strand
ATCGCAGAGGTCGAGGGTTCGAATCCCTTCAGGTCCACCAGTTTAGGACGCCCATCGGAAGTAGGTTTCCGGTGGGCGTTTGTGCTACTGATTCGTATGTGGCAGACTCAAATCCAGGCGTGGGGACAAACGCTGCCTGTACCTGAGAAGATGCTGGTCCACGCGAGGCTTGCGGGGTACGCTCCGTCGGTTGCCGACTGTGTCTCCTACTGCAAGTGTCCGCGGGCAATTGCGACTTCGGTGGCGGTAGGGAAGGATGCCATCACGCCGGGACGGCCGACGCAAATCTCCGCCGCCCGGATTGCGTAGTGAACCGCGTCCAGGAGAGTTCTGCTGTCTCCGGCGAGAATCTCGCTGACCAGTGCGGCGGTAAAGGAGTCGCCGGCCCCGGTGGTGTCGACGACCCGAACCGGGTGAGCCGGAACGTGCTCGATTCGCCCGGCATCATAGGCGACTGCCCCTTGCGCCCCGAGGGTAACCACCACTTGTCGGGGGCCGAAAGCGGCGAGTGAGGCGACCAACTCAGCCGCTTTGGAGATGGAGACGTCTGTCGCGGGGCGCAGGCCCAGCAATTGTTGGGCCTCGACCGCATTTGGTGTGATGAGGGTGGCGAGCGAAAGTAGCTCACGCAGGCGGGAGTCGGCTAACTGGTAGCTTTCCGGGGCAGGGGCAGGGTTGATGAAGACGGGCTTTCCGCGCCGGGCAGCTTCACGGGCAGCCGTCAGGTTGGCTTCCAGAGGCACTTCCAGTTGCAGGAGGACAGCGTCAGCCCAGTCGAGAGCCGGGGCACTTACCAGCACGTGTTCGGCGTGCAGGGCAGTGGCCGACCCCGGGTAGACGATGACCATGTTGTCCTTGTTGCAGGTAGTGTCGCTCCGGTCGCCGGGCGCAGCACTTACTGGACCAGCCTCAACGCTGGCTGGATTCCTTCGTTCGGTGGCGACTACGCCCACTGTGGTCGGCGTTTCGACCCGGATGCAATAGCGGGTCTTCACATGCTCGTGGGCCAGGAAGTCGAGGCATACATCGCCGCTGGAGTCGCGTCCCAGTGCCGTGACGAATTCGACCTCGTTGCCGAGACGGGCCAGGGCAACGGCCTGGTTGGCTCCTTTACCCCCGGGCTCAGTGGTCATATGCTGTGCCTGAATGGTTTCGCCAGGGACTGGTAACCTCGGCACGCTCATCAAGAATCCCATGCCGCACAACCCGAGGACGTAAACTCGACTCATGTCTTACCTCCAGAATAGAGGTCTCTTCTGGTTGCAATGCCTTCTTCGACATCGTAGCACAGGTTGCATTCGCCTTTTTGTAACCTAGGCCTTGCGCCGGGCCCGAAGGCTGAATGCGGCGTTGAATACCAATAACCGTAGCAAGACACAAAGACCGGCTTCAGGGATGTCCCAGAAGCCGGTCCAGTAAGAGACTCCGGAGCCGTACGGGGATACGGTTGCTTGCTTCGCTCAGCTCTTGGCCGCTTCCTCACAGCAGGGTGACCTGCCGTACCCAGTCGATGAAGGGCTGCGGGTAGAGGCCAAGCAGCAGCACCGCCAGGGCGGTAACGGCCACCGCCGGTCCGATGCCCAGCAGAGCACGGTTGGCAACCGTCGTGGCGGTTGCGGCCACGGCCGCATCAGCGGGCAGCCGGCCCGGCTCTCCCTGTACACCTTTCATGGCTCCTTCTGGTTCCTCCGCCGGCTCGAGCCACATCTGGCGTACCACACCGTAGTAGTAGGGCAGGGAGATGACCGAGTTGATCACCATCACTACCGCCAGCCAGGTGTAGTCAGCCTTGACCATGGCAAAGAAGAGATAGAACTTGCCCAGGAACCCGGCCGTGGGCGGTATGCCTACCAGGGACAGGAAGAAGAGCGTCAGCGCGGCCGCATGTGCGGGCGACGCCTGCCCCAGGCCCCGGAAGCTTCGGATCTCCTCGTTGCCCTGGCGGCTTGCCACCAGTACGATGACAGCGAAGACCCCCAGGTTGGTAAAGGCGTAGGCCATCAGGTAGTAGAGCGTGGCCGACAGGCTTTCAGGGGTAAAGACGGCCAGCCCCGTCAGGATGTAGCCGGCGTGGGCGATGGAGGAATAGCCCATCATGCGTTTGACGTCCGTCTGGGATAGGGCGACGATATTGCCGTAGGTCATGGTCACCACGGCCACCACCGCCAGGGCCGGCTGCCACAGGTCGGTGAGAACCGGCAGCCCCACGCTGAAGACCCGGATCAGCGCCGCGAAGGCTGCAGCCTTCGACCCGACCGATAAGTAGGCCGTAATCGGGGTCGGTGCACCCTGGTAGGCGTCGGGCGTCCACATGTGGAAGGGCACCGCCGCCACCTTGAAGCCGAGAGCGACGAAGAGCAGCATGACGGCCGCCCAGACGGCCGGCAGTGACGCCGTTCCCTGCAGGCCGACGAGCTTGCTGCTTATCTCGGGCAGGTAAGTAGTGCCCGTCAGACCGTAGAGGAGCGAAATGCCAAAGAGCAGGACTGCGGACGAGGCCGCCCCCATCAAGTAATACTTGATGGCAGCCTCGTTGGAGTGGTCGTCGTTCTTCATCATGCCGACCAGGGCGTAGAAGGAGACCGACATGAGCTCGAGCCCGATATAGATGGTCAGGAGTTCACGGGAGCTCGCCATCATGGTCATACCCACACCTGCGAGCAGGATGAGGGCGTAGAACACACCGCCGTGAATCTCCCGCGCCCGTACGTATCCGGCC
>JBLNBY010000151.1:0-5448 GCA_050260295.1 Bacteroidota bacterium | reverse complement strand
AGGCTTTTGCGCGGCCCGGGCTTTGTCGACCCGCAATGACGAGCCGGAACGGGCCAGTCGGCCTTTTGATCGTGACCGCGATGGCTTCGTCATGGCGGAAGGTGCCGGGGTATTGATTCTGGAGTCGGAAGAGCATGCACTGGCCCGAGGGGCACGCATCTACGCAGAATTTGTCGGGTTTGGCGCCACGGGTGACGCTTATCACATAACGCAGCCAGCCCCCGGTGGCGAGGGCGCGGCCCGGGCCATGCGGAGGGCGCTAAGGGATGCCGGTGTCGAGCCGGCGTCCGTAAGCTATATCAACGCACACGGCACATCGACGCCCGCAAATGACCGGACCGAGACCCAGGCGATCAAGAGCGTCTTCGGGGAGGCAGCCTACCAAATACCGGTATCATCGACCAAATCCATGACGGGCCACCTGCTGGGGGCGGCCGGAGCGGTCGAGGCGATCGTCTCGGTTTTGGCCATCACCCGTGGACAGATTCCGCCCACCATAAACCTGGACAATCCCGACCCCGAATGCGATCTCGATTACGTTCCCTGGCAAGCGCGGTCGGTCCAGGTCGATGTCGTTCTCTCAAACAGTCTTGGTTTCGGCGGGCATAATGCCACTGTAGTCTTCCGCCGCTACGAAGCGCCTGAGGGTGGGCGGAGGTGAACCAAGCGGTGCACGGCGGGCCAGAAACGGGCAACCAGGAAGTGAGGCTACCGGTAACACTCCCCCCCGAGCGCCGGGAACGCCTGGTGCAGTGGGTACGTGCGGCCGGAGTGCCGGAGGAGGTCGACCTGTACCTGCTCGATCAGGCACTCAGCCATGCTTCTGCCGTAAACGAAGGACTGGTGGTACGCGATAACGAAAGGCTGGAATTCCTGGGCGATTCGGTCGTCAATCTTCTCGCGGCGGAGTATTATTACCGTCTGCATCCTGACCTGCGGGAAGGATGGTTGGCCCGGCGCCGGGCAGCGGCGGTGCGTACCGAATCGCTGGCGGCAGTCGCCCGCCGGCTCGGCATCGGACCTCTGCTGCTCTTGGGGCGTGGCGAGTCGCACACCCATATCGACCAGCTGGATTCGGTACTGGCAAGCGCCTTCGAAGCCGTGGCAGCCGCAATCTATCTGAGCGTCCCGGGCGACGAATCCCGGCGGTTTCTCTTGCAGGTACTTACCCCCACTTTTGCCGAGGTGGATACTGCCTTCTCCCGGGGGGCAGAGGGCAACTTCAAGAGTGAGCTGCAAGAGAAAGTTCAGGCGCTGCTCGGTGAACCGCCTGTATATAGGCTGGTTGACATGAGTGGCCCCCCGCACGACCGGCTTTTCACCGTAGCAGTCATGGTCCGGGACAGACAGTTCGGCCGGGGCAGCGGCCGGACCAAGAAAGCGGCTGCGCAGGAAGCTGCCCGCGCCGCACTGGCCAATCCTGACCTCGGGGAGCTGTTGCGCACGGTAGCCGAGGTAGAGAGCGCCAGTTGAAATGGCACTGGTGTCCGTTGGCGAAAGGTGAAGGCCACAAAGGAGAATGCGCCTTGTTGGAGAAGGAATCTATCGTGTAGGATAAAATTGCCGGACTTATTCGGGCAGCAGTGGGAACCTCCAGCCGGCCTTGGGGTAATATCCGTACCTGTATCCGACGGCGTTGATACTAAGCAACAGCGGTTCTACCGGGGGTGATGAGGTGCCGGAGGAGCCTGTGCCGCCAGCTCTCGACTGGTCGGCAGTAGAAGCCAGCCTGCTGCGGCTGGAGTCGGTAGAAGGAGCACGAGTGATTCCCGATCCGTCCGGTGGCATCGCGGAGGTTCACATTCTCGCCCGCGGGGAGCGCCACCCCAAACAGATATCCCGGGATGTACAAAGCCTATTGATCACGCGCTGGGGTATCCGAATCGACCACCGCAAGGTGAGTGTGGCCCGCTTCGAGGATGAGGCCGTGGCAGCCAGCGAGCCGCCTCGCTTGGCCCTGCAGGCGCTGCGAATCAACCTGAATGCTGAGTTGGCCACTGTCGAGGTGGAGTTGGCAGCCAGGGAGACGCTTCTGGTCGGCAAGGCCCAGGGGCCGGTCACGCCCGAACATCTCTTGCGGCTCGTGGCCGAGGCCATTCTTGAGGCACTCAAGCCCGAACTGGGGAGGCAGCGCGTCCGCGCCATCCTCCGGACGGTTACCACTCACACGATAGCTCGCCGGGATGCGGTTCTGGTCCTGATCAATCTCGTGGGACCATACGGGGAGTTGTTGGTGGTCGGCAGCGCATATGTTCGGCGCAACCAACTCTGGTCTGTCGGTCAAGCGGTTCTGGACGCGGTCAACCGTCGGCTTACGATGGACACTCTGGCCATATAACGGAGGAAGCGCGCCGTGGACGTACTCAAGGTATCCGCGAATTCCAAACCAAAGGCAGTAGCTGGAGCTTTGGCCGCAGTGCTACGCGAGAAGGGGTCGGCGGAGGTGCAGGCAGTCGGCGCCGGCGCTGTCAACCAGGCGATCAAGGCGATCGCCATAACCCGGGGCTTCGTCGCCCCCAATGGGATCGATCTCGTCTGTATTCCGGCATTTGCAGAGATCAACATCAACGGGGAAGAGCGGACCGCGATCCGGTTCATCATCGAGCCCCGCTGACCTGTCGTAACGTGCTGGAGTCCAACCGGTGAGGCAGCGCGCCGCAGGGCGCGCTGCGCGTTCCTGGTTGGCTGGCACACCCCTGGAGGAGTTGTGGGTGCCGCTTTATTTGAAACGTTTGGAGATTCAGGGTTTTAAATCCTTCGCAGAACGGACCGTCCTCCTCTTCGACCGTGGCCTCACGGCCGTAGTCGGCCCCAACGGAAGCGGTAAAAGCAACCTCATTGATGCCCTGCGCTGGGTTTTGGGCGAACAGAGTGCCCGGAGTCTCCGCTCGAGTCGCATGGAGGAAGTGATTTTTGCCGGCTCACAGCTGGAACGCCCGCTTGGATTCGCGGAAGTCTCCGTCACTCTGGACAACCAGGACGGGCAGCTACCCTTTCCCGCCAGCGAGGTCGTGATCAGCCGGCGTCTCTACCGTTCCGGCGAATCGGAATACCTGCTCAACCGGACAAGCTACCGCCTGCGCGACATCCAGGAACTCCTAATGGACCAGGGACTGGCAGGAGGGGCGTTCCTGGTAGGGCAGAGTGAAGTAGCGGCCGTAATCGCCGCCCGACCCGAAGAGCGGCGGCTGATCCTGGAGGATGTGGCCGGGATCAGCAGGTTTCGCCGCCGGCGGGAAGAAGTGCTCAGCCGCCTGCAGGAGACCGAGCAGTCTCTTACCCGCCTTGGCGACGTTATCGCCGCGCTCGCGGACGATCTCGAACGTCGGCGGCCCGAAGTAGCCCATATCCTTGAGCTGGACCGGCGGGAGGAGATACTTTGCCGGCAAGAGGTGCTCCTCTACCGTTACCGTCTCGACCGGCTGCAGGCGGCCAACCAGGCTCTGACGGACCGCTGGCGTGAAACCGCGGAGGCAGTGGAGAGACTCCAGGCCGAGCGCGCCCGGGCAGACGTTCTAGTTCAGGAATCACTGACGCGGGAGGAAGAAGCACAGGAAGGGCTGGCTCGCCTGCGGGACGAACTTGCTCGCAAGGACCATGAGTTCCAAGCCTCCCAGGTCGCCCTTGACCAGTTGGAGAAAGAGGCAAGAGAGGTCGACCGGGAGTACGAAGAAGCCCAGGCGGCACTGGCAGAAGCAGTGGCACGGTCGGAAGACGTCCGGCAGGCCTACCGCAGCGCAAAAACAAAGGAAGAGGAGTTGTGGTCGGAGGCAACCAGGGTTCAGGCCGAGCGTGAGGAGTATGTAGCACGGATTGAGAGTGCCCGTTCGCGCTGGCAGGCGGAATTGGCCGAGGCACAAGGGGCGGTTGCTGCGGCCGACCAGAAACGCCAGGAGCTCCTGGCTAAGGTCCGGGAGCGGGAGGTCCTGGCAGCCCAGGTTACGGCTCTACGGGAAAAGGTTGAGCGCGAGCTTCAGCTGCTGGCCGATGCCGATGTGGGACGTCAGGAAGCGGAGGCTGCGGCCACCCGGGCTGCTGAAGCCGAGCGGCAGTTGGCGGTGGAGGTCGACCGGCTGACTGCGGCGCTGAACCAGTGGCGGCAACAAGCCCGGGAAGCGCAGGAAACCGAAGCGAAGATGCGGCGGGAAAGTCAAAAACGGGAAGAGCACTATCGACAACTGGCGGCCAGGTTCAAGGCGCTCTCCGAGCTCCAGGACGAAGGAGCGGGCCTTCCGCCCGCGGTCAAACTCCTGATACACCAGCAGAAACGGGAAAGCAAGTGGCAACTGGTGGGGGTTCTCGCCGATTTGCTGCGTGTTCCCGCCGAGTTGTCGGTTGCCGTCGACACGGCTCTGGGAGCAGCCCAGAATAACGTGGTGGTCCCAACCGCGAATGATGCTCGCCTTGCCATCGCCTTCTTGCGCGAGCAGAAAGGTGGGCGCGCTACCTTTCTGCCACTGTCGGACCTGCGTTTGCGGGGTCCAAGCCAGGAAGAGATCAACCAGCTTGAGCACTTCCGAAACCGGGGATACCTCGGTCTTCTTCCCGACCTGGTGGGCATCCAGCCTGGCGCCGAGAAAGCTCTGGCCTATACACTGGGGCGGACTGCCCTCTTCGAAAACCTTGAGAGTGCCATCGCTTGTGCTCGCCTGCTTTCCCCAGGAACACGTTGCGTAACACTGGCCGGTGAATTGGTCACCCCTGGTGGGCCGATCAGTGGCGGTCTGGAGCGGGAAGAGCGGCAGGTGAGCCGCCTGCGGCGTCAAGGGGAACTGGACAGACTGCAGCAGCACGTGGCCGATGCTCAGCGCTTCTGGCAAGAGGCACAGGCGAAGGTAGAAAGCACTCAGGCCCAGGTCAGGGAGTTGTCCCAGTCCGCCCAGTCTGCCGCCGAGCAACTCACCCTCGGCAAGGACCGCCTGGTACAGGCCCACCGGGTGAAGGAGACGGCCCTTCAGCAACTGGAAGCAGCCTCGCGGCGGTATCGCCAGGCGGAAGAGAACGCCGCTCGTGCCCGGCACGAGTTGGCGGCGGTGGAGGAGAAGCTGGCTCGGTTGCCTGAGGGGGCATCGGGCTTCGGAAGCACAGGGCCGGACACCGAGGCCGAAAGGGTCTGGCAGGAGGCGCTGGCGGCGGCAGAAAGAGTACGCCGGCAGGTTCAGGAGGAAGAGGCAAGCTGTCATGAGGAACTTCGCCGGCTGGAGGTGGCGGTGACTGAAGCCCAGGCGCGGCTTCGACAGGCTACCGAGTGGCGTCAGTACCTGGAGAAGCAGTCAATCGAGGCGGAGGCGGCACTGGCGAAGTTGACGAGCCGCCACAAGGAAAGGGAAACGGCACGGGCGCGCGTGGCAGAGCGGCGTACCCAGGTGACTGTCGCTCGAGAGCAGGCCGAAGCTGAGCTGCAGGCTTCTCGTGCTGCAGCTGAGGCCGCTGCCTTCCAGTACCAGC
>JBLNBY010000150.1:0-2549 GCA_050260295.1 Bacteroidota bacterium | reverse complement strand
GTGCGCATCGGCTGGGGCTTGTAGAAGTAGCGGTTGAAGTTGATCTCATAGCCGGTCTTGATGCTGGCTGGGTCGTACCAGGCGTCCGGGGCGTAGGGCAGCACCTCGCGGCGCAGGAAGGTCTCGATGCCGCCGGGTTCGAGCAGCGGAATCTGCTCAGTATCACGCAGGTCGGTGTCGGGCTCGTACTCCACCACGCAGCGCTTGCCGTCCACGGTCGTCTCGAACAGACCGCGCAGCGGGTCTGGCTCGGTGCCGCGCTTATAGAGCTTGCGGATGACAGGCAGGGCAGACTCGTCCCGCTCGGTGCTCTCTCTAAGCGTCTTGATCTCCTTCGACGTATAGACACGGTTCGGGTCGATGCCCTTTAGTCGCAGCGGCCGCTCAACGGTAACTTTCCAATAGCCGAAGGCCGCGTTGGGGAAGATTCTCGAGTGCTCACTCTCCTCAAACCGAAGGAAAGTATCGCAGATGCGGTCGATGTCTTCCTCCGATAGCTCGCAGTTCTTCTTGCCGAGGTTCTTTCGGAGCGGCGTGTACCACTGCGTGGCGTCAATGAGCTGCACCTTGCCGCGGCGGTGCTCGGGCTTGCGGTTGGTGAGCACCCAGATGTAGGTCGCGATACCGGTGTTGTAGAACATGTTGAGCGGCAGGGCTACAATGGCCTCCAGCCAGTCGTTCTCGATGATCCAGCGGCGGATATTGCTCTCGCCCTGACCCGCGTCCCCGGTGAAGAGCGACGAGCCGTTGTGTACCTCTGCGATACGGCTGCCGAGCCTGGTTCCGTGCTTCATTTTGCTCAGCATGTTGGCCAGGAAGAGCATCTGGCCGTCGCTCGAACGGGTGATGAGCGAATATTCTGGGTCGCCCGCGTGTTGGATGATGAACCGGGGGTCCTTGAGGCCATCCTTACCACCCATGCGCTCGAGGTCGCTCTTCCAGCTCTTACCGTACGGCGGGTTCGAAAGCATGAAGTCAAACTCACGCGACGGAAATGCATCATTTGAAAGCGTTGAGTGTTCCGGCCCGCCGATGATGTTGTCCGCCTCTTCGCCGTTTCCCTTGAGCAGCAGATCAGCCTTGCAGATGGCGTAGGTCTCAGCGTTGATCTCCTGGCCATAAAGGTGTGTAGCCACCTGCTTACCGTGTTCCTCGGCCAACTGCTGCAACGTCTCCTCGGCCACGGTCAGCATGCCGCCCGTACCGCAGGCGCCGTCATAGAGCAGATAGGTGCCCGACTCAATCTGGTCAGCGATGGGCAAGAAGATCAGCTTCGCCATGAGCTTCACGGCGTCGCGGGGTGTCCAGTGCTCGCCGGCTTCCTCGTTGTTCTCCTCGTTGAAGCGGCGGACCAGCTCCTCGAAGATCGTCCCCATGGCGTGGTTGTCGAGGCCCGGGTGCTTCACGGAGCCGTCGCTGTTGAGGACCGGGTAGGGGCTGAGGTTGACATCCGGGGAGAGGAACTTCTCGATGAGCGTCCCCAGCGCGTCTGCCTTGGAAAGGCGCGGAATCTGGTTGCGAAACTCGAAATTCTCCAGGATCTCCTGGACGTTGGGCGAAAAGCCGTCAAGATAGGCCTCGAAGTCCGCCCTAAGCTGCTGCTGACTGGCACGGGCCCTGAGGTCGCGGAGTGTGAACTGCGAGGTATTGTAGAAAGCTTGGCCCGCAGCCTGACGCAGCGGCGCGTCTTGATGCACGATGCCCGCCTTGTCAAGATTGGCCTTCATCTCGAGCACGGCTTGCTTGGTCGGCTCGAGCACGGCATCCAGACGGCGCAGGACCGTCATGGGCAAGATGACGTCCCGGTACTTGCCGCGCACGTACAGGTCGCGCAGCACGTCGTCCGCGATCCCCCAGATGAAGTTGGTGATCCATGTCACATCACCGTTGGTCATAACCGCTTTGCCCCTCCCTGGTCCCTACGTGGTGCATTTTCCGATGGTAGTAGTGGTGCATTCTCAATGTACCGTTACCAGCCGACAGAGACTGACGCTCTGCCGCTGGCGGCGGTCGTCTTGCTTTAGTTGCTGAGAGCCCCGCGCGGCGTTGAATCTCTAAATCCTGGAAGTGAGCGCACATGTCCAGCAGACTGTTTATCCTGTTCCTGATTGACGGCAAGCCAGATGGCATGAGGTCGAATCGGTCAGGCGCATACTTTTTACTCGGCCCCGATCTTGAAGACCCTGAGCAGGCAGTCCTCTACATCGGCAAGGGCGCGGATCCCATAGCACCATGGCTTAGCAGCCACCCTAGGCCATTTGAGACCTACGCAGGTCAAGTTTTTCGGGTTGGTCGATCATCTAAGTATCGCCTCCATTGGCCGTTTGCTTCTCAAACGCCTGTCGCACCAACCCCATGACATAGGGCAGTTCCTCGATGGAGGACAGGTCGACCTCCACTTCGCCGTTGCCCAGCGACCGACATTGGATATGTCCTTGCACATGCCGCGTGGGTTCCCCTGCCGGGAAAAACAAATCACCTATTCAATCCATTATTTCTGCATCTGGACAATTTTACCTGCTTCGAGCATATCCTACATTTATTTGCAA
>JBLNBY010000149.1:0-5295 GCA_050260295.1 Bacteroidota bacterium | reverse complement strand
GGCAACATCTTTGGCATCATCGCCGGCATCATCCTGGGCATCATCTTGGGCAACAGCGGCCGCATCGCCGCCACCGCTGCCGCCCGCGCCCCCGCCGGCGTCTTCTTCAGCATCTCCATCGTCCCCTGCATCACCTCGGGCATGGCGTCCATCAGCGACGGTATCAACTCCCTCATCATCTCCACCATGCCAGCGAGGCTCATCTGGTAGATCGCCCGTTCAAAAACGCTCCACATATAGTGAACTTCATCCGTCGGATCCTCGGTCTCATACCCGAGGGCTTGCGCCACGATGCTCGCAAAATCGACGACCGGGAGGCTGCTGCCATTGCTTTTAGCCGCCACCCGCAGTTGGAACTCGCAGCACGGGCAGGTCGTGACCAGCGCCTCCGCCCCCGTCGCTTCCGCCTCGCGCACCCGCAAGCCCCCCAGCCGATCCGACGTGGGGACTTCGCCGACCCGGGTCAAAACGCTGCCACAGCAAAGGCCGTTTTCCCGGTTGTGCTCCATCTCCCGCAGTTCCACGCCGGGAATGGCAGCCAACACCTCACGCGGCGGTTCGTAGATGCCGCCATGGCGGCCAATGTGGCAGGGATCATGCCAGGTGACCACCTTGGCCACCGGCCGGCGGAAGTTGAGCTTGCCCTCCCGCACCGCCCGGCTGGCCGTCTCGGAGATGTGCTCGATCTCCACATCCCAGGTGAGGCCGAGCTTCGGCGCCCACTGGTGGTAGTAGTGGTTGAGGGCCACCCAGCACCCGGGGCAGGAGACGACCAGCTTCCTGATGCCGCGCCGCTGCACTTCTTCGATGTTGTGCCGCACCGCCTGCTGCCAGACGTCCCACTTGCCGGAGACGAGGAAAGGCACGCCGCAGCAGGCTTCATCCTTACCGAGATAGGCGAAAGGAATCCCAGCTTCCTTCAGTATGTGAACTGCATTCTTGGCGATATCCCTTTCGAGATACGAAGCGGTGCAGCCGGCCCAATAGCCGATTTCCCCTTGTGCGAGCGGGCGGACGTCCTCGGGCAGCCAGGCGTCTCGTTCCGCCTGCAAGCCGGTCCAAATGTTTTGATCCCGCAGGAATGATCCGCTCATCATCTCGAAGGCGGGGAAAGTGGCCATATCTTTGTCCTGCACCAGGATACCCCGCAGCTCATCCCAGGTAGACTGGATCGGCAGGGCGAGCTGGCAGGCATCGTCGCACCGTTTACAGGTGGTACAAAGAAGGAAGGTATCCACCATCTCCTGCGTAAACTGTAGCTTCCCTTCAGCGTACTCCCGCAGGAAGTACCATTTGCCCCGGGGCGAGGCACTTTCCCACCCCCGGCCGCTGTAGAGGGTGCAGACGTCCCGGCAATAGCCGCACTGGGCACAGGCGTAGGCCCGGTCGAGGATGTGGGCGGGTATGCCCCGGCGGGCATGGACCTGGCCGTCGTGAAGGGCGGCCATATGCTCCCGGCCCTCGCCCGCATGCTCGCTGGCCATGCCGCCGGCCGTACGCTCCAGGGCCATGCCGCCGGCCAAGTTGCCGCCGGCCGAGTGCTCCCCGCCCGTGGTCTGGGGCGCGGGCCAGGGGTGTTGGACGCCACCAGCCGGCAGTAAGGGCTCGAGGAGCCCGGCCACCGGCCCGCCCACCTTTGCCGCCGCCATCAGCCCGCGCAGGGCCGGATGCGGTGGGGCGATGACCTTGCCCGGGTTCAGCAGGTCACGGGGATCAACCTCGGTCTTGAACCGCCTCATGGCCTCGACCCTCTCCCGCCCCAGCGCCGTCTCGGCCTCGGCCGTGAAATAGAGCCCGACCCCGTACACCCGGCCCCCGTGCCGACGGGCGGCGTCCGCCACCGCCAGCGACTTGCGATAGCCCAGGGTATAGGAAAGCCGCCTTTCATCCCCGAGGAGAAAGGCCAGAAGCGAAACCTC
The DNA here is from genome assembly GCA_050260295.1 of Bacteroidota bacterium. Lineage (GTDB taxonomy): Bacteria > Bacillota > Limnochordia > Limnochordales > DUMU01 > DUMU01. Next base: position 3,376 of record JBLNBY010000149.1, on the reverse strand, counting down.
GTGCGGCGAGACGAACGAGCCCTCGATCGCCACCTCGCCCACATCCCCGGCCTCGGCCACCGCCCGCCCGATCTCGTCCAGTACCTGGTCGAGGTTAGCCACCGGGACGACCGCCTCCGCCGGGATGAGCGACGGCCCAAACCGCTTCAACCGCATCGGGTAGAACCTCTCACTCCACTCCCGCTCAGCCTCTTCCGGCGACAGCAGCTCGAGGGCCGGACTTGCCGTATTCGCAGAGCCCACCGTATCCGCAGAGTCCACCGCATTCGCCAAGCCTGCCGTTTTCGCGATCAATTCACGCAGAATGCGGTCCGCCACTTCTGCCTGACCGGCAGGTGACACCAAGAGCACTGTGTACCCATGGGGAACGTCCTTGGCGGCAAGTCCGGCTGCTCGCCAGTTATCTCGTGTAAACCGCGGCGTGGAGAAGCTGACGTGCCAGAATGGGAGAGACGGTGCGGACGCCAGTGACGATATCGACGGTGCGGACGGCACTGAGGACTTTGACTGGCTCGCCGACGTCTCTTTCACCCGTTCCTTGACGGCCCGTTCCTTGACGGCCGTACTCAGACCTTGGAGGAAGTTGACGAGGGCGGCACGGTTTGCGAGGCGCAGGCCGCGGACCAGGTCGGCCTCAGCCCGGCGCAGCCTGAGGGTTACCTCCACGATGAGGCCCGTGATGCCTTCCGCGCCGGCGACATACTGGCGCAGTTGCGCTCCGTCTACCACCTTCGTCCCCTTGGGGGTCACGAGCTTCACCGAGACCACGTTCTCACCGATACGCCCGTAGGCAAAACTGCCGATCCCGGCGCCATCCTCGGCCACCCAACCTCCAACTGTCGATCCGGGCGCGCTCGTGGGATAAAGCCGCAGGGCCAAACCGTGTTTGCGCAGTTGCTGCTCGAGGTTGATCCAGATCAAGCCCGGCTCGACCGTGGCCTGCAGGCGGTTCGTGTCCACGGCGAGCAGGCGGTTCATGTGGGAAAAGTCCACTACGATTCCGCCCTTGACGGGGAGTGCACCCCCGTACCCGCTCGTCCCCGCCCCCCGGGGAACAACCGGCAGGCCGTATTCATAGGCCAGGTTCACCAGCAGCTGAACCTCACCAGCCGTCTGCGGCTGCACTACGGCCTCCGGCATGACATTGAACAGGCGCTGCACCGGACCGGGCATGGACGCCTGGTCGTGACCGTAGAGAGCCCTTTCTATGCGATCAAAGCTCACGCGTTTCCCAAACTCGTGCCGCAGAATGGTGCGCCAGCCGTCGCCGTCCCTGCCGCTTGGGTCGACTTCGAACGCCCGTGTCCGTGTACCTGTCCCCGCCCTTTCCGCCTGCATAGACCCGTAACCTCCCCTGCTTGACTTTGCTGGTCTGGGCCGATCCGCATAAGGCCGTGTCGAATGAACCTAGCTCAGGAGCTTCGCAGCCATGGCCAAAACCTCGTCAAAAACCGCTCGCACCTCGTCTTCACCATCGGCGCTACTGCTGTCACCGCTGTTGCCGCCCGCGGCGTCTTCCCCGCTGTTGAACCGGGCATCTGCACCTTCGACCCTGATCTTCACCGTTGTCCCATTACCAGCCGTCCGTGCCATGGCTTCCTGACCATAGCAGGCCAACAGGTAGAGAGCGGTTTTCTCCAGGCTGCTCTTCACCGCGATCAACTGGTTGAGGACGGCGTGACATTCCGCCCCGCTCTCCACCATGCGGATGATCCCCTGCAAATGCCCATCGGCCACCCTCAGGCGACGTACCATCTTGCGGGCTGATTCATCCAAACCCGGCTCGTTCAACCACCCCACCCCCCAGGGCTACCAATGCTCTTGTGATTACATTCCCATTACTATACTATGTTTGGCTTCTCCTTTTGTCTACCCCCTCCCCCAGGGTCTACCCCTCCCCATTGGGTAGACCCGGGCGATTGGATGGCGCAGCCTGCCCCATCCAATCGCGCCCCCGATGGTGCAACTGCGTAACGTAACCCCCCTATGGGAGAGAACCGCGAATACGACCGGTCGTATGCTGTCGGAGTCGCGTTTGAGTTCAACCGTCCTCAGCACTATCGTGCCACGCGAGCCTACCCGAACCCTCAGCAGGTCGACGGGCAAGTGGCCCAACAAGCACTCCCCGTCCAGGTGATCAGGCTCGAATCTGAAAGGATAGCAGGCTGCCTGAAGGACAACGGGTGCAAGGATCGAATGGATGGAAAGGGACGGCGATCGACCGGCCGTGAGGGTGTCGGGATTTCAGGATACCAGGATTACGCCGTGAATACATTTGCAGGGAGGTAATGCCGGTGAAGAAAGGCACGCATTCGTTAGCCCCTAGACGAGCCACAGTTGCCACAGCCGCCGCGCTGATCCTGATGTCAACCCTAGCCGCTGCCGGTATCGCCACGGTGTTTGCTCCAGCGGCTGCAGCCAAGGGCAAGATCACCATTATGGTCCCCAATTACCAGTGGTACTTCGAGTACCTGCAGGAACAGGCCAAAGCCTACCAGTCCAGGCATCCCGAGGTTACCATCGACTTCGACGCCATCTCCGGGTCAGTCAACGACGAAGTACTGGTCAGAGTTGCATCGGGATTGACACCGGACATACTGGTCCTTGGCAACGTCTCCGATCAAAGGACTCGCGGCCTGCTGGACCAATTAGCATATGACCTCGGACCAATAGTCAGGAAGGACCAAGACATCAAGCTGACCGACTTCTATCCCACCATCGTCGAGGCGTTTACCCACAAAGGCATGCTCGTTGGCATCCCGATCGAGGTCTCGACCTCGGCCACCTTCGCCAACAAAAACCTATTCGATGAGGCGGGAGTGCCCCTTCCCGAGGAAGGCTGGGACTGGAACGAGCTTGTCAAGATCGCAACCAAGTTGACCAAGCTTAACGCGACGACCAAGCAAGTAACACAGTGGGGCTTTGGGGCCGACGGCTATAGCCTGATCTATCTCGGAGCCTCATCTTTCCTATGGGCCAATGATGCAGACATCGTCGACTCGAGCCGCACAACGGCAACTCTAAACCGTCCCGAGGCGATTCAAGCATTACAGTTCTTCTACGACATCCACTTCAAGAACAAGGTTTCCTATCCCCCAAGGGCGGCCCAGTACCAGGCTTTCTGGAACGGCCAGATCGCGGTCTGGGAGTCGGCCACCTGGAACATCGCTTATAACCGTCAAAACGCCCGCAAGGATCTGGACTGGGACATAATTCCCCAGCTGCGCAGCCCCTATACGGGTAAGGCTGCCGCCCTCGTGACCGGGCATACCATTGCCGTGACCCGCACCACCAAGAACCCGGAGCTGGCGTGGGATTTCATCAAGTACGCCATCCTGTCCCGGCAGGGCCAGGAGAAAGTGGTCCAAGAAGGTAT
>JBLNBY010000148.1:0-9610 GCA_050260295.1 Bacteroidota bacterium | reverse complement strand
GGAATTGTCCACCAAGCCACGAATTGGATGGTAGGCCGGGTACGCACTGGGTAGCCAGCAATTGAATGTCCCGTTGACCAACTTCAAAGGAGGGGTTGTATGCGCACCCGTTCACTCTTGGTGGCAGGTTTGGTCGCTCTGCTGGCCGGAGCGATGGCACTTCCCGCCTTGGCCCATGACGAGGGCATGGGGCTTTCACCGACCGTGGTAGCCTACAAGGCCAGCTCTGCGCCGGTTATCGATGGTAAGCTGGACGACGCTGCCTGGCTCGATGCGGCGCTGGCAGGGGCCAAGATGAGCGGCTTTGTGACCCACACTGGTGACGCTATCGCGACTGACCAGACCATCGTTTTTGTGACCTGGGATGACGAGAACCTGTACATTGCCTTCAAGAACTACCGCACCGACATGAACCAGCTGGTGGCCACCATGACCGACCCCATGTCGTCCGTGTTTCTGGAGGACGATAATGAGGTGTTCATCGATCCCTTCCATGATCACATGAGCCATGTCCAGTTTGCCTGGAACGCCATCGCCACCATGTGGAGCGGTATCGGCGACGTCGAGAGCTGGCAAGTGGCCACTTCCCAGGATGACACCGCTTGGTACTCCGAAGTTGCCATTCCGTGGGCGCTCGTGGGCGTAAGTCCGGAGGAAGGCCTCACCATCGGCTTCAACGTGACAAGCCACATCATCTGGAACGACCAGTGGACTACCTGGTCTCCCACCTTTGGCTCGTTCCTGAACCCGAGCCGGTTTGGTCATCTGACGTTGGCCGGTGAGTACGAGCGGCCGTAAGGCAGCACGTAAGGAAAACCCAGGGCAGCCCCAAAGACGTCCATCAGGCAGTCCGTGAGTCAGCCCACAGGGCAATCGGCAGTCCGAAGGTGCAGCTGATGAGCAGACCGAAAAGAGGCGAACCCGGTGGCGCTCCCGGCCTCCACCGGGTTTGACCCCCACCCGGGGCTTGGATCTCAAAGCCGAAAGCCGGCTGTGTTGTCTCCCGGCGGGGATCACCGGCTGCCCGCAGGTACTCGACAGACACCTTCCCGTACATGGAAGTTGACACGTGGAGACCGTTATGATACCGTGGATTTGTTCCTGAGCGAGCGGCCCTATGGGGAAGCGAGGCCGTTTTCTGTAAATGGGTAGATCAAAGAAAGAGACAGGACGCGGAAGGGTGGCCGAGAGGCCGAAGGCAGTCGCCTGCTAAGCGATTGTAGGGGCTAAAACCTCTACCGAGGGTTCGAATCCCTCCCCTTCCGCCATTCTTTTTACCTTTTACCTGGCCAAGAAGAGTGTGAGCCTCGCCGGGCAAGCTAGCCTGGCGGGGCTTTTTCCACATGACAAGGAGGTAGGTGTCGAGGTGACACCCGATAAGGAGCTCCAGGGCGAGCGGGTAAAGTTGCGTCCCCTGCGCAAAGAGGATCTGCCCGCGAGGCTGGCGATGAATAACGATCCCGAGGTTCAGCGGGTCACCGTTGGTGACGAGGTCGGCGAGGACTCGAGCCTGGTAGACATGCAGGGCTGGTTTGACACTCTTGCCGCCGACAGGCACTCGGAACAGTGGGCCGTCGAAGCCGAGGACGGCACCTACATAGGAGACATCGATCTGCACAGCATCGGGATGCAGCCGGCTGGCCAGCCCCGGCAGGCCTGGCTAAACCCTTTCTTCGGCCACAAAGACTATTGGAACCAGGGGCTAGAGAGACAGGCCCTCGCTGCTCTAATCGCGCATGCCCGAGATGACCTGGGGATCGAGAAACTTTCCCTCGAAATCATGGAAAGCGACCGAGCGCTGCTCGAGGCGGTGCAGGAGCTTGGCTTCCACCTCGAGGAGCGAGTGGAAGGAGCGGTCAATGGAAAGGACGTGCTGACCTTCTCGCTTGATCTCAGTTCGAGGTAGATGGGCTTATTACCGGTGTCTGGGAGATTATCTCGACCTGCCTGCTGGTACTCACTCCCCCGACCTCCAGGGTCACCTGCACCTTGCCGGGAGCCTTGCCGGTCAACTTGCCCGTCTGCGGGTCGATGGTCGCCAGTCGAGGGTCGCTGACCGACCACTTGTAGGTTAGGGGGGGTTGGACGGCCACTCGTAGCGGTGAACGGCTGGCTGTGTAAAGGTCGGCCACCGCCCACGGAGTCGAGCTGGCGCCCTTGGGGAGTTTTTCCGGCAGTCCGGCCAGGGTGACACTCTGGACCAGGGGTATTACCGACCACTGTGCCGGACCCTCCGCGGGTAGAGTCAGCTCCAACCAGTGGTAGAAACCGCCTGCCTCCGGCTCGGCTTCCAGCTGCCGGCCACCGCCGCCGCTGTTCAGATAGAGGATACCGTTGTCTTGTTGCGCCAGGAAGACTGCTGGTGAACCGCTGACAAAGAGGATCTCCGGCGCGGTGCTGCTGTCCGGCATGGCTGCGGCCGTAGCCGTAGCCATAGCCGAAGCCGTGGCCGCGGACGACGCAGCCTGGCGCACTGCCGCAAGCAGCGATGTCACTTTTTGAGCCTCTTCCGGCGACGGCCATCCGTTGCTCCCGTCCGCAGGTCGGGGGGCCAGCGGCGAACGGTAGCCAAAGATGACGTAACGGCTAATCTGGTTTCCGGGAGTTTCGGCCATCTGCCGGGTGAACCAGTCCCACTGGGTCGGATCGTACCCGCCGATTCCCTGGACGGTGTCGAGTAGAATCAATCGGGTCCTGCCGATATCGAGCCGTAGGGGAGCGTGTCCCCAGGTCTTGAGGAACCGATCCCGGCTGGTGTCACCGGTCAGGTCGCGCTTGCCAGGGACGACAAGGTAAGGAATGCCCAGGGTTTGCAGGAGCTGGGACGCCCGGTCGTAGAGGGTTTCGTCATTTGCGGCCACCATGTCACCCAGGAATACCACCAGGTCCGGAGCTTCCTGCTGGGCAACCTTGTCGTGCAGGCGGCGGATTATCTCCCGGAAAATCCTCTCGCTCGCTTCGTCTGAAACCCCCGCAAGTGCTGGTCCGCCGACTACTGCTATCCGCAAGGGCCGGGTACGGGAGACTGCCGGCACGGATACAGGTGCGACCGTGAATTGCCAGCGAAGCTCAGCCGTGCTTTTGGTCGTAGATTGTCCGGCCAGGTTACCGGATACCAGCGTGAGCTCCAAACGGGCTTCGTGACGACCGGGGAGAAGAGGCTGGGCGGGCATGAACCAGAAAACGCCGCTGGAACGGTCGAAACCTCCTTCACCATAAACCAGACGGCCCCAATCGGAGCTGGCCAACTCGCGATTCCACACTCCTTTGCCGTCCAACCAGAGGCGGAGTGAGGCTGTGTCCACTTCCCAGCCGGGAGCGGGCTTCAGACGGACCGCCAGCCGCGGCGTCGGAGTGGGAGTAGACAGTCCATCGGCTGGTTGTACTTCGCCAAAACCAACCGGCAGCGCGACCGCAGATGTAGCTGCAGTTGCGGTGCCACCTGTGGCTGCGACGGTGGCGGGAGAGGCTGGTGCTACGGCCGTCGCGGAAACCGGTGTCGCAGACGCCGATGCCGCCGGTGTCGCCGTCCCCGGGGACACCGGAGAGGTGACAACGGCAGGGTTGCCCATCATCGAAGAACTGCTCGTCACCGGACCACTTGCCGCAGGAGCAGACGATGTCGCGGGAATGGGTGGCGTTGCCGGGAGTGCCAATAGATCCCCAAAGGCAGGGAGCCCGCCAGCCTGGACGGCCGGATCCTGCTGGTCCAACTTGATCCGGATTCCTGACAGGGTAACAGGGCCTGCCGCCGCCGCGGGTAAGGGTGCGAGCAGGAAATGCCAACCCCTCTTCAACCGGGTCTGGGGTGTGAAACCCAAAAGGGCCACGAGACCTGAGCTTTCCGGTGTTCCCCAAGGGGTGAAGGACGAATTGGCCGCCCGGCCGGTTGCATCAACCCATTCTGCGGTCAATGTTACCCCCTGCTCCTGAGGTACGTATACCCAAAGGCCAACGAAGCGGGTCTCTTTGGCCAGAGAGAGGGCCGCTGCTATCTCGGGTTGCGGGCGCAAGAGGAGCTCGTTGGCTGCTGAACCGCTCTTGAGGGCCGGCTGAAGCAGGAGAGAGCCAACAGTACGCGGTCTGGGGGACGGTGCCGTGGCGATACGCACATATGCAGTCTGCAATTCGGCTACCGTCCATTGCAGTGGCTGCGCAGCCATATCGCTCATAATCCGAAGGTCTGGACTTACCGTTACTGCCACAGTGGCGGATAGATCCGGGCGGGTTCGGAGGCTCGCCCGGACGATGCCAGAAGGGTAGGCCCCGACCTTGCCTTGGTCGGAGCCGGCACCTGAGGACGAGGTTGATGGTGACAGTGATCCGGCCGGAAGCAGGGTTCCGGTGGCGGAATCAAACCGTCCTACGGAAGCAGGTATATCCCATACCAGGAGACTGGGATCCACGTAAACCGGACGGCCCGCTTCGTCCCAGCCGGTTACGGTGAAGACCAGGGACTGTCCGGGGGGTATAAGGGCCGTGGAGGGCGAAATGGTGATTCGCCGCAGCCTATCCGCCGCGATGACTTCACCTTCCCAGTTTTTTTGAATCCAAGTCCCCTCCGGTGTCAACACCTCCGCCCTTACTGTCACCCTTCCCGGTGACTGGGCGGTCAGGTAAGCCGTAGTTCCCTGGTTTGTCAAGACGACATTGTTCGTCAGCAGATTCCAGCCGAGCGAGGCCGGAGAGAGTGGCAGGGGATGGAATCCCGTGTCCAGTCCTTTGGCTTGCAGGGCAAATCGTGAGCCGACCAGTACGCGTTCGGCGTTTCCCTCCACCTCAAGGAGAAAGAGAGGCCCGGCCGGAGCCGTATTCCAAACCCCCACCGCCCAAGACGGAGTGGATGCGACGGGAGATGCCGGGGTGGACGCCGCCATGGCCGTTCCCTGAAGGACGAAGCGATTGGGCAGTGAGACGGCGTCGAACATGCCCAGGTCCTGAAGCAGACGGGCGAACTGGGAGAGAGTGAGGCCACCTGTGCGCCAGAGACCTCCGGGCGCTCCCGCCCACTCAGGTCCGGAGATGGAGGCAGTATCGTCGACGGTCACTACCATGACGGTCCGATCGTTGTAGGCCAAAGCGACTCGTGCTGAAGGGGTATTCACTCCGGGGGCATCGGCCGGGAGTTGGCGGACCACCCGGCCGGCGAGCAGTACATGCTCTCCGGGTACTACCTCCCGGGCCGATCGCCATTGTTCGGGGATCAACTGGAAGGTGAGGCGGACGCTCTGACCGTTGGTCAAATAGCCGGCCAGGCGGGTCGCCTCCGGCCCGGATACCGCCAATACCGCCCCATCCTGGGGGATGTTGCTGTTGCCGCTGCGGCGGACGGAAACGACTACCGCCTCAAACTCAGTGCCCGGGCCGGGCCGCGCCAGCGGTTGCCCGTCTTTACCTGCCAGAACGAACTCGGTCGTACCCGACTCCGTACCCGTGGCGTTGCCGAAGCGGGAGGTGTAGTATGTGATGCCGTTGCCATGGGGGAGGTTGACCCGGTCGATCGAAACGGAGAAGTACGGTACTCCGCCCGGACGAAGCGGCTCGGCTTTGGCCCACAGAAGCGGCAGCCCGGAAACCGGTTGACCGTTTAGCAGGATTCCCACCGCCGGGACCCCTGATGAAGCGTGAATCAGTTCGCCATCACGGATTCTGATTCCGGCCAGGCCGGGGTAGTTGGCGAGGGCTTCCGGTACTTCTTCCTGGAGCCCTGCCACCAGCACGGGGGTGACCGCGGGTGTGGCGGGTTCAGCGGTCCCTAACCCAGTACTCCCTGGCGCAGTGGTTCCCCCAGCAGTAGCAGTAGAGGTAGTTACCGTTGACGCTGTTTTACTGGTGATCCCCGGCGTCGCTGTCGGAGAAGCCGCTGATCCCGTAGGCGAGGATGACCTGACCCCAGGGGTAAGACCCGGTATGCCGGATTCACTGCCCGCGGGCTGCGAGTTGGTCCCCATCACGGAGGCGGGCGGGGCGGACGGCGTTGCCGGTGATTTTGACGAGATGACCAAGGGTCCAAGCGGGGCAAGGTATGATCGGTCGATGGTCAGAAGTTGTATACGGTGTATGTCGGCTGGCTTCCCCTCATCCTGCCAGACAATAGTGCGCAGATGTACGCCCGGTCCCACTGCTTGCAGCCGGTCGTCGAGGGTGGCGCCCTCGACCTCCGGACCAGGCAGCAGGGTATTGGCCAACAATAACGCTGCCAATACCGATACCGACTCGACCTTGACCCAGCGCGTCGTGTGTCCACTGCGGGACACTCCACGCACCGCTGTATGCTTCACCAGAGTGGTCCGCCGAAAGGCCCTGCCTTCAGGCAAGGGGAGGAAGGCGGACCATCCCTCCTTTCCTTTTGTGGGCCTTGTGACGCCTCTTCCGAGGACTCTCCTCGCCAATGTCATCCCCGGCTTTTTACGCTGAAAGCACTGCTGGCACTACCCCAAACTCGCTCTTTACAACGTAGCCCGATGGCCTTTTCGGCCCTGGCTGGGGCTGGTCAGCTTTGGGCTCGTTCATCGCAAGACCCCGGCTTCACCCGTGGGATGGCTGACGACGATCGCAGTAAGCCGGGGGCTTGCGGGCATCCCCGGTCAGTGCCGGTGGACATGCCATCCCATGACTATGACGCCAGATCCGCGATTATGCCGTCAGAGTATGACTTTCGTATACGCTCCCCAAGAACCAGACGTACTCGCGGGAACATTTGTTCACCAAGGTGAACGGGATGCCGGTGTTCTATCAGGCACACCAGTCCCACCAACCGCAACCCTTAGCGCCCCGCATTACTATCGAGGCCGAGATGTCTAACGTGAAACCGCAGTGCTTCCTGAACGTGGGTATCCCAGTAATCCCAGGTATGGCCGCCTGGGTGTTCTTTGTAGATATGGGTAATGCCGCGGGTTTCCAGGAAAGCGTGAAACTTCCGGTTTTCTTCGATCAGGAAATCCTCAGTGCCGCAGTCGAAAGCGATGGCTGGTAGCCGGGTGGGGTCGGCCTGCTCGGCAAAACGGTAGATGTTGGCTTCCTGGGGATCGGAGAGCACCCCGCCAAATCTCTGGGCGATTACTTCAGGAGGCCAGAGGGCGCTCGAGTGGCCCCAGACAGAGGTGAAGCTTGCCGGGTACTTGAAAGCCAGCCGCAATGCCCCAAAGCCGCCCATGGAAAGCCCGCCGATGGCTGCCCTGCCCTCGCGGACCGGGAAGGTGCGGGACAAGTGTACTGGCAGATCCTGCATCAGGAAATCCTCGTACCTCTCATGAGCGGAGAAGTTGAGCCAGAAGCTCAGCCCCCCGTCGGGAAGAACGACCAGGAGCGGTAGTCCGGCCACGTGGCGGGTGAGATTGGAAAGCCTCACCCACGCGGTATGGTCGTCGGAAGCGCCGTGTAATTGGTAGAGTACCGGATAAGGACCGGGTCCCGCCGACGGCTCCGGCAAGAGAACAGTGTAAGTTACATGCCGCCCCAGCGCTGGGCTGAGAAAGGTCACTGCCGCAGTATTCAACTGAAATACCTCCAGGGTTTGTTGCTCTGCCCAGCAATTCGACATCTGCAGGCCATTCCCTGTACGGTGCTCCCACGCTGTCTGCCAGTCTACATCCAGTTGACACTGCTGATCTCTTCACGTAAAATGATTGATGTTCGTTCGGGTAGTTGACCGATGCGCCCGTAGCTCAGGTGGATAGAGCGTTTGGCTACGAACCAAAAGGGCGGGGGTTCGAGTCCCTCCGGGCGCACCATATCTCCGAATCAGATCCTGCAACTTCTGGTACACCGTTGGTGTCAACCAGGGGTTTTTTTGTTTCCTCAACATGACTGCAGCGTCCGATACTTCCATCCCTCACCCGTTCACCACGGGAATATGCGACGGCCATTCGGGGTCATCCTCCCTAGGGAAGAGAGGCTGAGCACAGCCAAGCAGTCGAGAGAGGGGTTATCCGGCATGGAGGGAAACGGCCGCGATCAGGCAGCCGGGGGAGGGCGGCGCTTATTCGTCTGGTTTGACTGGTTGCGCAAAAACCCGATCGTTACAGTCGTAGTGTTGCTCGTGGCGGTGGCTCTCGGTACTACGCTCTTTCGCGGGCGCACCTGGCTCAAGCAGGTGGGCCGGCCGCGGCAGCCGCAGGTCATCGCTTTCTACCAGAAGGGCTGGACCGATCTCGATCAGGGCCTCCCCGCACTTCAGGCCAACTACAAGCACATAGACATTCTTTCACCCTTCTGGTACACCATCGAGTCCGACGGCGACATCGTACCCCGGGACATCGAGGAAGCGGTGTTGAAGTTCGCCAGGGAGAAGAAGATCCCACTCCACCCGCTCTTCAACAAGGGTGAAGGAACGGGGATGCTGACTGACCCGGCGGTCCGCGAGAAGGTGGCCAAGGGTATCAACGACATAGTGGAGAAGATGGGATATGCGGGGGTCAACATCGATCTGCAGCCGCTCACTCCCGATCTTGGTGACGAACTGTCCGACCTGATAGCTAAGGTGGCCCGGCGTCTGCACCCGCAGGGTAAGATGGTTAGCGTTTCGGTACTGCCGCACGTGGGCGTTCCCGCGGGGGTGGCGGACGCGTACGATTACCGTTCACTTGCCAAATCCAGCGACTTTCTGGTTGTGATGGCATACGACCGCCATGCTGCGCCCGGTTCACCGCCCGGTCCGGTGGCCCCGCAGGATTGGGTGGAGCAGAATATCCGGTACGCGCTCAACAATGGCGTCGCCGCCCACAAGCTGGTTCTGGGAGTAGCCACCTATGGTTATGACTGGCATGATTCCACACCTGCGGGTAAGACTGTGGGCCTGAAGGAAGCGGTGGTCAAGGCGAAGGAGGCCGGTGCAGACATCCGGTTCGATGAGAAAACCCGTTCACTCTTCTTCAGCTATTACCCCGGACAGGCCGTCCCCCGCAACGTCTGGTTCGAGGGCGGAGATACGGCTATGGAGAAGGCGGCTCTGGCCCGCAAGTACAAGCTGTATGGCGTCGGGGTGTGGAGGGTGGGGTACGAAACCGGCTTCTTCTGGAACAAGCTCGAGGGGGCACTGCAGCGCGGAGGCAGTTCATCCGCCCGCTAGACAACCGGACAGATAGGCGGCCGGGCTGGCGGCCGGGCTGGCGGCCGGGCCGCCTGCACCTGGAAGCCTGACGATGCTTGAGGCCGACCCGGTAAGCAGCCGGGCCGGCCTTTCGTCCAACTAGACGTCTTTGGTCTGCATGGCTGCGAGGCGCAGCCAGTAGTCGACCAGTGTCCGCATGCCGGTGCGCATGTTGGCGAGATGGAAGTGCTCATTGGGCGCGTGGAATTTCTCGTTCGGCAGGGAGAAGCCCAGAAGAACTATAGGCTTGTGCAGCTGGTTTGCGAGTGCGGACACCACGGGGATCGAACCGCCCATACGGATGAAGACGGGGGGAGCAGCGAAAGTCGCCTCGAGCGCCGCCGCGGCCGCCTGCAGGAAGGGGTGGTCAGACAAGGTGGTCCAGGGATGGCCGCCCTCCATGGCGGTGAAGCGGTAGCGAATGCTCTTGGGCAACCTGGTCTCTATTGCTTTCTCGATCAGCCGGCCGATCTCGGCCGGATCCTGGTCGGGCACGAGCCGGCAGGTGATCTTGGCGTG
>JBLNBY010000147.1:0-2620 GCA_050260295.1 Bacteroidota bacterium | reverse complement strand
ACTCCTGGTGGATGATGGCGATCCCTAATTCACCTGCCTGCTTTGGTGAAGAAATGTGCCGTAACTGGGCTTCGAGCAGGATCCTTCCACCGTAGACCCCAAAGACGCCACCCAAAACCTTGATCAGGGTCGATTTGCCAGCGCCGTTGGCCCCCACTAGCGCGTGAATCTCACCCCGCTTCAGGTCGAAATTCACCTGATCGAGCGCGCGAACCCCCGGAAAGTCCTTGGTGATTTCGTACATCTCTAAGAGCTGATCAGCAGATTTGTCCATGGCGGGCTACCCTCTAATCATGCTTTCTTGAGGTGCCCGGGAGGTCGGCCCCTCCCGGACACCGACGTTTGAAAGGCCCCTGGGCTCACCAGGCGGCGGAGAACTGCTCCACGTTCTTCTTTGTGATCAGGGGCAGTTCCAGAAAGTAGTTCGGGGCAGGGATCTTCGACTTCTGGCCATTGAGGTACAAGGAAGCCATGTGCACGGCCTCTACGGCCTGTGGGTAGGGATCCTGATCCACAGTGCCGTAGATGACGCCGTCCCTGACGGCCTCACGAACATCCTTCGGGTAGTCGCCCAAGATCCACTTGATCTCTTTGCGTCCGGCCCGCTGGGAGTACTGCGCGCCCGGTACCGCTTCCGGTCCCTGGCAGATGATGGCGTCCAGCTGTCCCGCAGGGTAGCGGGATAACATATCCTGGGTGGCCGCTAGCGCCTTGGCGCTGTCCCAACCTTCGCTGATCTCGGAGACGATCTTGATGTCTGGGTGCTTTTTGAGGTAGTCTTCCAAGCCCTTCTTCCGCAGGATCTGAGCGGAAGTGCCGAGCTTGCCCATGAGATACCCGACCTTGCCCTTGTTCCCGATCGCCTCGACCAGGAGTTTCCCCTGCTGCTGCCCGAAGTAGTAGTCGTCAGCTCCGACGAACGTGACAACCTGGGCACCCGCGCCTACCTTGTTATTCGCGGCGATCACCGGGATATTCGCCTGATTGGCCTGCTTGATGGCGGGAACTATGGCCTGGGCGTCGCCGGGGACGATGACGATGGCATCTACCTTTTCGGCGATGAACTGCTTGACCACAGCTACCTGGGTGTTCGGATCGCCCTGCCCGTCACGCAGCAGGAGTTTCACGTTGTACTTGGCGGCCCCGTCGTGCAATCCCTTGATAAAGTTGGCGTAGAACGGAACCGACATATCCCAGATGGTGGCACCGATGGTGAACTGTTTGGCTGCGAGGACGCCTTGACCTGCCAGAATGAGCAAGGCCGCTACGAGCATGCCGGCCAGGAGCAATGACCTCTTGTGTACCATTCCCGTCGCCCTCCTTTGTGTTTGTATCATGCAACGACTCATACCCGCAGGGAACGAAGGATCGTAATCCGCACCACCTCCCCGCCGCGTTCCAGCTCGATCAACGCCGTTTGCCAACCGTGTCCAGACCCACTGCCACCAGGATAATGAGTCCGGTCACAGCTGGCTGCCAATAGGGTGAGACGTTAAACAGGTTGAGGCCGTTGGCAATCATGCCAAGGAGTAGCACCCCGACCATGGTGCTGAAGACACTTCCCTGTCCGCCGGTCAGGGGGGTTCCGCCCACTACGACTGCGGCAATGGCGTTCAGCTCATACCCGGAGGCCGCTTGCGGCTGCCCGGTGTTCGTCTGGCCGAGCAGTATCAGCCCGCCGATACCTGCCAGAAGTCCCCCGAGAGCGAAGACCGCAATCTTAACTTTGTCCACGTCGATGCCCGAAAGTCGTGTGGCTTCCTCGTTCCCGCCCACGCTCAGCACATACTGGCCGAAGGGGGTGTACCGGAGCACGATGTGTGTGACTATGGCGATGGTGACGAAGATGCTCGTGGCGATGGGAAACGGTCCGATGCTGCCCAGACCGACCGTCATGTAAGCTGGCGGAAGCCCGTAGATCGGTGTGGCGTTGGTCGAGATGAACAGAAGTCCCCGGGTGATGATCTGCATTCCGAGTGTCGCCACGAAGGCGTTGATCCCTACCTTGGCGATGAGCAGTCCGTTGATGAGTCCGACCGTGAGAGCCGCCAGCAGCCCGCCGAGCACTCCGGCAAGGATGCCGCTCTTAAGGAACAGTGCCGCCGCGACCATTCCCGACAAAGCGGCCGTCGCACCCACCGACAGGTCAAACCCGCCGGAGATGATCATGAGCGTCATCCCGCAGGCGATGATGCCGTTGACGGAGTTTTGCTGCAGCAGATTCAGGAGGTTCTGCGGGTTCCGGAAGTTCGGCGATAAGATGAACAGGCCCAGGAACATGACGATGAAGGTGACTAAGAGACCATACGACCGTAGGAACTTCTGCATCGCTCCAACCCTCTTTATCGCAAAGGATTCTCGCTGGTGTTGTGCAAGGTGAGCGCTACCGCCCCCATGACCCCGGCGTCCACGCCTAAGGATGAAACCTCTAGACGCGGCATCACCTGGAGAACAGGAGCACACAGTTCGACGAGCCGGTCACGGAAAAGATCGGCGCTCTGGGAGACGCCTCCCCCCAGGACGATGACCTCCGGGTCGAGGACCGTGGCAATGCTCACGACCGACATGGCCAGGTACCGCGTGAAGTCCTCCACGGCCTCCCGGGCTCTTGGGTCGCCCA
>JBLNBY010000146.1:0-4239 GCA_050260295.1 Bacteroidota bacterium | reverse complement strand
AGACCTTCCGTTCCTGCTCTGGCAGCGGAAGGTCTTTGTTATGCAAAGGACATGGAAAGGAAAGGACAGGATAGGAGGGGGAGCTTGGACTTCCAGGAATTGATCTTTGCCCTCGAGCGCTTCTGGGGGCAGCAGGGTTGTATCATTCAGCAACCCTATGACATCGAGGTGGGGGCAGGTACGTTCCACCCCGAAACCTTTTTGCGCGCTCTTGGGTCCGATCCTTACAAAGTAGCCTATGTGCAGCCTTCCCGGCGTCCCACGGACGGCCGTTATGGGGAAAACCCCAACCGGCTGCAGCGGTACTTTCAGTTTCAGGTGTTGATCAAGCCCTCCCCTCCCAACATCCAGGACATCTACCTCGAAAGTCTTGCCTACCTGGGCTTCAATCCGGAAGACCATGACATCCGTTTCGTCGAGGACGACTGGGAGTCGCCCACCCTTGGAGCATGGGGCCTTGGCTGGGAAGTCTGGCTGGACGGCATGGAAATCACGCAGTTCACCTACTTCCAGCAGGTGGGCGGTGAGGAGTGCCGGCCGGTCCCCGTCGAGATCACCTATGGGACGGAAAGGCTTGCCATGTATCTGCAGGGTGTGGAGAATGTGTATGACCTGCAGTGGGTGAAAGGGTTCACCTACGGTGACGTCTTCCACCGCAACGAGGTAGAGCAGAGTCGTTTCAACTTTGAACTGGCCGACGTGCCCCGCCTGGTGCGCCTGTTCGACGAGTACGAGACCGAAGCCCGCCGGGTGCTGGAAGCGGGGGCAGTGCTTCCCGGTTATGACCACGTACTCAAGTGTTCACATGCTTTCAACCTTCTCGACTCCCGGGGGGCGCTCAGCGTTAGCGAGAGGGCGGCATACATCGGCCGGGTGCGGGCGCTGGCACGGCTGGCGGCACAGCAGTAC
This sequence comes from Bacteroidota bacterium, assembly GCA_050260295.1. Classification (GTDB taxonomy): domain Bacteria; phylum Bacillota; class Limnochordia; order Limnochordales; family DUMU01; genus DUMU01. The sequence continues at coordinate 3,330 of JBLNBY010000146.1, read as the reverse complement.
CTGGCACACCAGAATTACCGGGAGTTCCAGGCGCAGGGGAAGGGGCGGGAGTAGTATGCGCGATTTGCTCTTGGAGATCGGAGTCGAGGAGTTGCCCGCCCGGTTCATCGACCCGGCACGGGAGGCGCTGGCCCGCCGCGTCGCTGATCTCCTGCAGGAGGCACGGCTTGCCTTCGGCGAGGTGAAAGGGTATGCGACGCCGCGGCGGCTGGCGGTCTGGGTGAAGGACGTGGCCGAAGAGCAGCCCGAAACCCTGGTGGAGCGGAAGGGCCCCTCCCGTTCCGTCGGCCAAACTCCGGACGGCCAGTTTACCGCGGCTGCCCGGGGGTTTGCCCGTTCCCAGGGAGTGGAAGTGGAGCGGTTGGAGTTGCGGGCGACGCCCCAGGGTGAGTACTTCTTCGCCGTGCGCCGGCAGGCCGGACGGCCGGCGATGGAGTTGCTGCCAGGGCTTCTGGAAAAGGCGGTTACATCCCTCGCCTTTCCGAAGTCGATGCGCTGGGGTGACGGCGACCTGCGGTTTGCCCGGCCGATTCGCTGGTTGGTGGCCCTCTTCGGCGAGGACGTGGTACCGTTTGAACTGGCGGGTATCGGGAGTAGCCGGGAGACGTTTGGTCACCGGCAGCTTGAACCCGGGCCGTTAGCCTTGACCCGCCCGGACGAGTATGTCCGGCTGCTGGCGCAGGCAGGCGTGATCGTCGATGGCGAGGAGCGCAAAAGCCGGCTCATCGCAGAGGTCAAGCGGGCGGCCGGGGAAGCCGGAGGCAAGGCCGACCTCGAGCCGGAACTGGTGGATGAGGTAGTCAATCTGGTCGAGTATCCCACGGCGTTCGTGGGCAGCTTCGATCCTGCCTATCTCGACCTGCCCGAGCCGGTGATCATAACGCCGATGCGGCATCACCAGCGGTATTTCCCGGTTCGCAGCGGTGACGGCAAGCTCTTGCCAGCCTTCATCGGGGTGCGCAACGGCGGGTCACGCAATCTGGCGGCAGTGGCGGCCGGGAACGCGCGGGTGCTACGGGCCCGTCTCGATGATGCCCGGTTCTACTTCGACGAGGACCGCAAACAGCCGCTCTCAGCCTACGTTGCCAGGTTGCAGGGGATCGTCTTCCAGGAGCGGCTGGGGTCGCTGGCCGACAAGCGCGAGCGGCTGGTCAAGCTGGTCCGCCAGCTGGGCGAGCACCTGGGAGCGAAAGCGGGGATAACGCCGGGGGAGCTCGAGACCGCCGCCAGGGCCGCCGAATTGGCCAAGGCGGACCTGGCAACACGTATGGTGAGCGAATTCCCGGAGCTTGAGGGGATCATCGGACAGGAGTATGCCCGGCGCAGCGGTGAGAGTGAGGCGGTTGCACTCGCCATCGGTGAGCAGTACCGTCCGCGCGGGGCTGGTGATGAGCTGCCAAGCAGCCGGGCGGGGGCACTGCTGTCGGTAGCCGATCGCTTCGATACACTGGCCGGGTACTTCGCGGTTGGGCTGCAACCGTCAGGGTCTCAGGATCCTTACGCCTTGCGCCGGCAGGCCCTGGGGTTGTTGCGCATCTTGCTGGAGGTTGGCTGGCATTTGAACGTCATCTGGGCGGCCGAGCAGGCACTGGGCAACTACCCGAACCAGCTGGTCGCGATCCCCGCCACGGGTCAACAGCCCACCGGACCGGCTTCCCTCGCCGACAAGCCGGTCGGACCGATACCGGTCGCCGGCCAAGGCGCGGCAAGCGGTAGCGGTGAAACGCATGGGGTTGTGTCGGCAGTGTGGGATTTTTTGGCCGATCGCTTACGTGGCATCCTGACCGCCAAAGGCATACGATACGACCTTGTGGAGGCGGCCCTCGCTGCTGGAGCTGGAGAGGCCGACCCGGCCGGAATCGCGGCGAGGGCATCCGCCCTCGGTGAAGCCGTCGACAACGACGCTGCGGGAGACCTGGAGAACCTGGCCATTGCTTATGGACGTGTATATCGAATACTGGAGCAGGCTCGATCTGCGGGTTGGCAGCCGGGACGGGTGAACCCGGAGTATCTGGCCGAGGACTCAGAGCGAGACCTGTGGGAAGCCATCGAGCAGGCTTCGACGGAGTTGGAGGGGTTGGCCACCGACGGACAGTGGGCCGCGGCCATTGGTCGGCTGTCCCGGCTGCGGGGACCGGTTGATCGCTTCTTCGAAAAGGTCCTGGTTATGGTACCCGACGAGCGGGTGCGCCACAACCGGTTGAACTTACTTTTTGCCTTCCGGCAGGCGGCCGGCCGCATCGCCGCCTTCGAGAGGGTCGTCACCGGCAAGGGACGCTGAGATGGGCGTCCTTTGCCTGGGACTTGCCCGGCGGAAAAACGCCGGGGACGGAAGGAGGATTCGAAGAAGTAACAGAGAAAACTAGAAGAGGTTAGGGTTGCCTTAGGCGGGTCAACTTTTGACCCCCCGGGAGCTTTTGGTGTCCCTGGGGCGTCGTGCGAAGGGCGGCAGGTTAGTTTTCAAGGAGGTTGGTTTGCGCAATGGCGGTTGATACTGAGAAGACGACCAAGAAGAAGATGGTCTACTCCTTCGGTGGTCCAGGCCGCGCCGAAGGTGAAGGCGACATGAAAATCCTCCTGGGTGGTAAGGGCGCCGGGCTGGCTGAGATGACCAATCTGGGGATTCCGGTACCTCCTGGCTTTACCATCACCACCGAGGTCTGCATTGAGTTCTATACCAACGGCCGTCAGTGGCCGGAAGGGCTCGAGGAAGAAGTCAAGGATGGCCTGAAGCGGATCGAGGCAGTTATGGGATCCAGGTTTGGTGATCCGAACAACCCGTTGCTCCTTTCGGTCCGTTCCGGTGCCCGGGTGTCCATGCCGGGAATGATGGATACCATCCTCAACCTGGGGCTCAACGATCAGGCAGTCGAAGGGTTGGCCAGCAAGACCAACAACCCCCGGTTTGCCTGGGACTGCTACCGTCGCTTTGTTCAAATGTATAGCGACGTGGTCCTCGGCGTGGAGCATGAAGAGTTCGAGAAGCTGATCCAGGTCCGCAAGGACCAGAAGGGTGTAAAGCTCGATGTCGAGCTCGATGCCGGGGATTGGAAGGTTCTCGTGGGGCAGTACAAGGAGCTTGTCGCACGTGAGACCGGTAAGCCCTTCCCACAGGACGCCTGGGAGCAACTCAAAGGCGCCATCAACGCGGTCTTCAACTCCTGGAATAACTCCCGGGCCATCAAGTACCGTGAGATCAACGGCATTCCGCACGACTGGGGTACTGCCGTCAACGTCATGACCATGGTCTTCGGCAACATGGGCGAGGATTCGGGGACCGGGGTCGCCTTCACTCGCGATCCGGCCACCGGTGAGAAGAGGTTCTTTGGT
>JBLNBY010000145.1:0-7138 GCA_050260295.1 Bacteroidota bacterium | reverse complement strand
AGCCAGAAAACCGCGGTGCCGGGGGGTGAGGGCGAGTGACGAAAAGCTTTGCCGGTGCGAAGCGCCTGCTGCGGCTGGCGCTGTTGGCCTCGTTGGTCGCACTCGGTCTCGCGACCGGGGTGCCCGCCGCGGCGGCCACCTCCTCCGCCGGGGAGACGCAGGGTTTTCAGCTCTCCGCCGACACCATCGAGCACCTGTGGGATCAGAACCGGCTGACCGCTTCCGGCGACGTCGAACTGACCGTGGGGGATCTCACCGCGACCGGCGATCGCCTGGAGGCTGATATGGGCCTTCGCCGCGTCCTCATGCCGGGACCGGTCACCCTGAAGACGCCGCAGGGAATGCTCCAGGGCACCGACCTGGATTACCTTTGGAGCGCGCACGTTGGCTCGCTCAAGTCGGTGCACACGGTTGCCCAAGGTTTCAAGCTTGCTGGCCGGGAAGCGCGTCTTCAGGTCGATGGCTTCGTCTTGCGCGACGGCACGGTCACCGGGTGTACCCTTGAGCAGCCCGACTATCTCATAGCAGGGCGGACCATCCACTTCGACCCGGACAGCAAGACCGTGAGTCTCCAGGGCGTCAGTCTCTATCTTTTTGGCCGGAAGATTCTCCCCTTGCCCAACCTCCGGTTTTCGCTGACCGATACGGAGGCCGGACGCTTGAGTCGGCAGCGCCTTCCGATACCGGCGGTTGGCTACGACTCCTCCCGGGGGTACTACCTCTCTGAGGAGCTGCCGGTCTACCTCTCTGACCAGGAGATCTTCTTCCTAGGGGCGGGTTACGGCTCGAGGGAACGGGGGCGGCTCGCGGCCAGCGGCCTCTACACGTTGAGCCCGGCCACGTCTCTGAGCCTGGACGCGCGATATGTGCAGGCCGACGCCGTCACCGGTGAACCTGACCTCGACGGGAGCTTCCGGCTCGACGCCCGGGTAGGGGGTGGCAAGGTCAGCGTGGGGTACGAGGACCGGGACGACGACCTTGGCAAAGACGTTGTGTTCAAGCCGTCCGTGACTCTTGCGCCGGCCCCCGTCCGCTTCGGCGTCTGGGAGCTCACACCGGTGGCAGAGGGAGCGCTGGTGTCCGAAAAGGCCTCCGGGCAGGAAGCTTCCCGCGTCTCGACCAGCCTCTCGTGGGCGACCCGGGCCATCCCCGTGGCTCAGGGCGAGTTGCGCTTCACCGGCGCAACTGGCTGGGCCCGCTATGGGACTGGTCAGACTCTGCTCACCGGCACCGCCAATCTCGGATGGGAACGGCCGCTCACTTCCGGCCTGGCCTTGCTTGCCTCCTACGGCATGCAGCAGCAGGCGGGCGCGACGCCCTTCCACTACGACCTGCCCGAGCGGAGCTACCGGGAGGGTGAACTGGGAGTGGCGTCGGTGAGCCACGACGGGCGCGTAGCCCTGTCGGCCGTTTACGACCTGGACGGGGTGGACAGGACTGCGGCGGGACTGAAAGCCCTCAAGGGGAATCTGTCGCTCGATTCGACCGGGTGGAAGGCCAGCGGCGAAGTCCGCTACGAATTGGCGGAGAGCTGGTTTTCCGAAGCTTCGCTCAGCCTGACCCGTCATCTTCACTGTTTCGACGTGGAACTCAAATACGATCCGCTCGACCGAGCGACATCCTTCGGGGTGTCGCTGCGCCGACTGTAGGGGGAGTAGACGTGGAATCGGCGGTTTGGAGAGAGAGGCCCCTGCTGGCCTTGGGGTGGCTCTTGGTTTTCGCACTCTTTCCCCTGGGCCATACCTCCCTTGGCATCCTGGTCCTGATCTGCGACCAGGTGCAGCAGATCGCCCGCCGGAAGGGAAAGTATTTCGAGAACCTCCCGCTCGGCGCGAGTGTCCCCCTGTTCCTGGCGTACGTGTTGGCAATCAGCCCATTTTCCGTCAAGCCTTCGGTGGCCGTTCCCCTCAGCATCGCCTACGCCTTGGTCTTCCTGGGGGCGTTCTACGGGGCCCGGGACCTGGCCGGCCACCTTGACTTCGTCAAGAAGACGCTTCTGCCGGTCATGATCGGCGGGGCCGTCGCCGCCAGCCTCGTCGCCTACTTCCAGTTCCTTGTCCAGCACGTCGAACGGGCCGGCACCCTGTGGACTGCCTGCAACGGCTTCGGCACACTGCTGATCATGTCCACTCCGCTCGCCCTTGCCTACTTTGCGGAACGTCCCCAGCGCGCGGCCCGGTATTGGAGCATCGCCTATCTTGCCTTCTCCGTGGGAGCGCTGCTCATCACGTTCTCCCGGGGCGCATGGCTGGGCTTCCTCTTGGCGCTGACGCTGTATTCTGTTGCCGGGCAACTCGAGCGGGCCTGGGGCAGGATCGCGGCGGTCGGGGGTTGCTTTGCGCTGATCCTGTTTCTCATGCCGGCTGTCCGGCATCGTTTCCTTACCATCTTCAGCTTGAAGTTCAACGACATCCGGCTGGTCGTTTGGACGGCCGCGCTGAAGATGATGAAGGACCATCCCTGGTTCGGGGTGGGGGCGGGCGTCTACTACCACGTCTTCCGGCGGTACGTGCCGGTTTCGGTCTCCCCGGCCGTCGAGGCTTACGCGCACAACTTGTTCCTCAACATCTGGTCGGAAATGGGATTGGTGGGCCTCGTCCTCTTTCTTCCCATCCTGGTCAAGGCGCTGCGGTCGGCCGGCCGCCTGGCCACCACCGGTGACCCTTTCTTCCGGGCGCTGTTTGCGGCTCTCGCGGGTGTTCTGCTCCATCAAATGGTGGACGTGCCAATCTATGGGGCGCAGATCGGGGGGGCCTTCTGGGGTCTGGTTGGCTTGTCGGCCGCCTTCGGCTCGTTTGACTCCAAGCATTCGAGGGCAGGAAGCTGGAACACCCTGGCGAAGTAGACACGAGTGCACCGCCGGGGGGAGGTCTTGGGTAGGCTATGCGTCAACAGCTTTCGCTGCGGTCGGCACTGCAGCGGGTGGCTACGCCGCCACTGGATGCTCTGCTCATCGCAGCGGCGTTGGCGCTTGCTTTCAACATTCGATTCGAGGGTGCTATCCCTGCCCAGTACCTGGCCCTGCTCCCGCGGGTTCTGGGCTATTGGCTGCTCGCCCGGTTCTTGTGGCTCGCCGTCTTTCGCTTCTACGATCAAGCGTGGGAGTATGCCAGCATCCGGGAAGTGCTGGTCATCTTGTGGGCCATCACGGCGGGGACGGTGACGCTCTACGGGGTCAACTGGCTGCTGCCGTGGGATGGGCTGCAGAGCCGGGTTCCGCGCAGCATCTTCGTGATAGAATGGTTGCTCGCCGGATTCTTCCTCGGCGGCTACCGGCTCTTGATCCGCATCCGGCATGACGGGGCGAGAAAGAAGGCGCCCCAGCCAGGTGCCGCCTTGCCCGAGACCTGCACCCCCAAGCGCCTGCTCATTGTCGGGGCGGGCGATGCCGGCGCGATCTGCCTGCGGGAAATCCGGCGGGCCAAGAGTTGGGACGTGGTGGGGTTCATCGATGACGACCCCAAGAAGGCGGGGACCTTCGTGGCGGGCGTGCCGGTGTTGGGTGACCGGAGCCGCCTCGCAGAGATCGTCGCAGAACGGGGAGCGCACGAGATCCTGATCGCCATGCCGTCGGTTTCCCGTTCGACGGTCAGGGAGATCGTTGCGCTGGCGCGCAAGACGGGGTGTCCGGTGAGAACGTTGCCCGGCCTGTACGACCTGATCGATGGGCGAGTCACCGTCAACCAGATAAGAGAAGTCCAGATCGAAGACCTGCTCGGACGTCAGCCGGTTGAGACCGATACGCGCCAGATCGGCGCTTACCTCAAGGACCAGAGCGTGCTGGTGACCGGGGCAGGCGGCTCGATCGGTTCGGAACTCTGCCGCCAGATCGCACGTTTCTCCCCCCGGGTTCTCATCCTCCTTGGCCACGGCGAGAACAGCATCTTCAACATCGAACGCCAGCTAAGGCTGATTCACCCCGACCTTCACGTCGTCTCGGTGATCGGGGACATCCGCGATCGGGGGAAGCTTGACCGGCTCTTTGCGGCGCATCGCCCAGCCGTGGTCTTTCATGCGGCCGCCCACAAGCACGTCCCGCTCATGGAGGAGAACCCCGACGAAGCGGTCACAAACAACGTGCTCGGCACTCGCAACTTGGTCGAGGCATCTCTTGCGTACCACGCCAGGAGTTTCGTTCTCATCTCCACCGACAAAGCCGTCAACCCGGCCAACGTGATGGGCTCCACCAAGCGGGTGGCCGAGATGGTCATCCAGGCCGCCAACGGGCGGGGGACGACCCGGTTCATGGCGGTCCGGTTCGGCAATGTCCTGGGCAGCCGGGGCAGCGTGATCCCGGTCTTCCGCGAACAGATCGCCCGTGGCGGGCCGGTTACCGTCACCCACCCGGAGATGACCCGCTACTTCATGACGATCCCGGAAGCCGTCCAGCTCGTCCTCCAGGCCGCGGCGCTCGGCGAAGGCGGAGAGGTCTTCCTGCTCAACATGGGGGAGCCGGTGCGGATCGTCGATTTGGCCTGCGACATGATCAGGCTCTCCGGCTTTGAGCCGGGAGTCGACATCCAGATCATCTTCACCGGGATCCGGCCGGGCGAGAAGCTCTATGAAGAACTGCTCACCGAGGGGGAGAACGTCTCCTCGACCGTTCATCCGAACATCATGAAACTCCGCCTGCCCCAACTCGATTCCGAACGGCTCGAGCGGCAAATCGAGCAACTGGCGGGCGCCGCGGCGGCCGGCGACGTTGAGCAGACGCTCAAGTTGCTTCGCTACCTCGTGGCAGACCAGGAGATGATGCACGAAACTCTGCGACAAACGGCCGCGAGTGAGGACAGCAGTTCGCTCAAACAACCAGCGGGAGGCAATGCTTGATGGTACGCTTTGGACTCATCGGCTGCGGGCGGGTCGCACGCTATCATGCGGAGGCGCTCAGTCGTCTCGCCGGCGCGTCGCTCGTGGCGGTGTGCGACATACAACCGGAGCGGTGCGGCGAGTTCGCCGCCCGTTACGGCGCCCAAGCTTACACCGATTACCGGGCCTTGCTGGAGCGCGACGACCTCGACGTGGTGAACATCGCAACCCCCAGCGGCGATCATCCCTTGATCGGCGCGGAGGTGGCGCGGGCTGGCAAGCATGTGCTCATCGAGAAGCCGCTCGGTCTCACCCTGCGAGAGATGGACGAGTTAATCGCCACCTGTCGGGACCAACGGGTTAAGCTCGGGGTCGTGCACCAGAACCGGTTCAACCCGGCGGTCCGTAAGGTCAAGGAGGCCTTGGAGGCGGGCCGGTTCGGACGCCTCTCCCATGCCTCCGTAGCCGTGCGGTGGCACCGGGATATGGACTATTACGTTCAGGCGCCCTGGCGGGGCACGTGGGCCCAGGACGGCGGGGTGCTGCTGAACCAGTCCGTCCACGCAGTAGACATCTTCCGGTGGCTGATGGGGCAACCGGAGACGATCGCCGCAGTTACCGCGACGCGTTTCCACAGCATCGAGGCGGAGGACGTGGCGACCGCGGCGGTGCGCTTCCAAAGTGGGGCCCTGGGCTCGCTGGAAGCCTCCAACAACGTCTTCCCGGCCAACTGGGAGGAGACGATCGCCATCTTCGGCGACCGCGGCAGCGCCGCCATCGGGGGTGTGGCGCTCAACCGCATCGAGCGGTGGGAGTTCGCCGACGCCGCGCCTGGCGAGGCGGAGGCGGTCTCGCAACCCGACCCGCCGAGCGTGTACGGACACGGGCACGAGCGGTTGCTTGCCGAAGTCGTTCAAGCCGTGGAGAACGACCGGCCCTTCCCCGTTTCCGGGGAGGAGGGGCGGGCGGCCGTCGAGTTCATCCTCGGCATCTACCGGTCCCAGGAGACGGGTCAACCGGTGACTCTGCCGCTGCGCGACGAATCGGCGCGGATCGCGGCGGCCCGGGGAGGGCGCGCTCATGCCTGACCGGAAGCCGCAGGTCCATCCGACGGCCCAGATCACCCCGGGAGTAACCCTGGGCGAGGGCGTCAAGGTGGGGCCGTTCGCCGTGGTGGAGACCGGAGTTGTCCTGGCGGAAGGCGTGGAGATCGGGAGTCACGCGGTCGTCGAGGCAGGAGCGGTGCTCGAGGAGGGAGTCACCGTCGACCACCACGCGGTGGTCAGAGCAGCGACCAGGCTGGGCGCCGGTACGACCGTCGGGGCGTTCGCAGTGGCCGGGCAACGGCCGGCGCGGGCCAAGTCGAGCACCCTCCAGGTCGCCGGCGAACTGGCGCCCCTCGAGACGGGACCCGGCTGTCACCTGGGAGTCGGGGCAGTGGTGTACGCCGGCGCGCGGCTGGCGGCCGGCTGCTTCGTTGCAGACGCGGCCCAGGTGCGAGAGGGTTGTGTTCTCGGACAGAACGTGATCGTCGGGCGAGGGGCCACCATCGAAAACGACTGCCAGGTGGGAGAGGGGACGCGCCTGCAGACGGGAGCCTATCTGACGGCTCACTCGTCGCTGGCGGAGAACGTGTTCATCGCCCCGATGGTGACCACGACCAACGACAATTTCATCGGTCGGACTCAGGAGCGCTTCCGCCACCGCCGGGGGGTCACGGTGGGCAAGGGCGGCCGGGTGGCCGGCGGCGCCACCATCCTGCCCGGTGTCACGGTTGGCCAGGAGGCGGTCGTTGCGGCGGGCAGCGTGGTCACCCGCGACGTGCCGGCTTACATGGTTGTGATGGGCGCGCCGGCCAAGGTGGTACGCGAAGTCCCCGCCGAGCAGTTGCTCTATCCACCAAACGCCGCGGGACCGGCGAAGGAGGAGTGACCCATGGCGGACGGAACAGTGGCACGCGTTCCCGGTTTCGACCTCACTCGGCAGAACGCCGAACTCGAAAGTGAACTGGTGGCGACCTTCACCGAGGTTGTCCGGGAGGGCCACTTCATCCTCGGAGAGCGGGTGGCCGACCTCGAGACACAGATTGCGGCGCTCTGCGGCGTGCAGTGGGGAATCGGGGTCGCCAACGGAAGCGACGCGCTCAACCTGGCGTTGCTCGCTTGCGGGGTGGGCCCGGGCGATGAGGTCATCACCGTCCCCTTTACCTTCTTCGCCACCGCCGGGGCGATCGCCCGTGCGGGGGCTCGCCCGGTCTTCTGCGACATCGACTCGGAGACCTACAATCTCGACCCGGCGAAGCTGGCTTCGTTGATCACGCAGCGCACCA
>JBLNBY010000144.1:0-8589 GCA_050260295.1 Bacteroidota bacterium | reverse complement strand
TTCTTCGCGGCGGCCAAAGTGCAGTTCTAGTCGGGACCTGGTCCAAGCCTCGTTTCAGGCTGGTATGAGACCAGCGTGAATGCGGGTTTTGACGCAACTACCAGAGGCTGTTGCCCAAGGGGGCGACAGCCCTTTTTGCTCCCGCTTCTCAAATCGAGGCGGGCACAGGGTTTGACTCAGGGGGTGAAGGGTCCAACCAAGGGTTGGCTGGTTTCTTGAAGATGAGAATGTACTCGTGCACCTTGTTGATGCGGAAGACCGACGGGTAGCCCAGGGGACGCAAGTGGTTGTACTCCTGCCGGCGGTCCCAGATGATGATGTCGTCAAGAAGAAAGCCAATCTCCTGCATGACGGCGGCAAGATCGGAGTGGAACGGGTAGAACCGGCTTCCCTGGCGCAGGTCCATCACTATCACTATGCAGTAATGCTCGGGCTTGAGCACCGCATGAACCGCGCGAAACACGTCCCCAAGGGCGACCAGAAACTGCCGGTAATCCGCGATCCGGCCGAGGTTGGCCGGTTCGTCACCATAGTCGCGGGTCTCCTTGTGGTCGGAAGTGCGCTTGCGCGACAGGACGTTCCAGTAAGGTGGCGAGGTGATCACCAGGTCGATGCTCTCCGGTTGTAGCAGGCGCGCAAGCTCCCTGGCATCGGCTTCGTAGACGGTGCTCGCCAATGCTCGTGCCTCGCACTCACCCGGTCTATCCTGTTCACCCGGTTCACTCGGTTTGCCCGGTTTCATTTCACCCTTGCCTGCCTCAGCCCCGAAGGCAAACAGGCAAGCTTGCGCCAATCGCCGGCGGGCCAGAGCGGCAAACTCGGGCACGATCTCGAGCCCAATGCCCTTGTGCCCGAGCCGTTCCGCGGCAACCAGCGTCGAACCGCTGCCGGCAAACGGATCGAGGACGAGTTTGCTGCCGGCCGGCGCGGGCGGCAGGAAGCACTTTATCAGGCGGCTCACCAGCTGCGTGGGGAAGATGGCCGGATGTTCCAGGCGCAATTCCTCTTCGTTCTTGCGAATGTCATTCCAGACACTGACGGAGTAGCGGGTCCAGGTCTTGCCATCCAGGTCGTTGGCCCGTTTCCGTGTACGTATCTGCATCTGCCAGCCACTCCGTTCCCGATTCTATGGTTCATACTATCCTTCGGCCAGGATGTGGTATCCTGGACATAGATCAAATGGCAACCCTTATCAACAAGCAACCAATATCGCCAAGAAAGGACGATGCCTCGTGTCACTGGAAATCGGCGCTCTCGCACCTGCTGTCTGCGGTCTGACCCAGAACGAAACTGAACTCACCCTCTCTTCGTTGCGAGGCAAGTGGGTCGTGCTCTATTTCTACCCGAAGGACAACACCCCCGGCTGCACCCGTGAAGCCCAGGCCTTCAACCAGCACCTGGACGAGTTTGCTGCCCTGGAAACCCGGGTCGTGGGGGTCAGTGCAGACAGTCCCGCCAGCCACCAGCGATTCGCCGAGAAGTACCAGCTCGCCTTTCCGCTGGTGTCCGACAAGGAGAAGCAGATCATCGGCGCCTTCGGGGTGCTGAATGAGAAAGGAACCGGCGCCCGGCGCAGTACCTTCATCCTCGACCCGGAAGGCCATATCCGCCACATCTTCCCCCGCGTCACCGTGGACGGTCACGTGGAAGAGGTGCTGGCCAAACTGAAGGAACTGCAGAAGGTGCAGGCGTGATCTACCCCTACCCGGGCAACTCCTCCTGCGGGGACTCCCGCGGTATGACCGGCAGGATGACGCAGGACGGGTGCAGGCGGTCGTGGTATACGGTCTGGGAGGCGATCACCATCCGCGTCTCCCGGGCCAACTCACCCCCAGTGTTGAGGTTCCGGTCGTATTTCGGGAACGCGCTCGACGATATCTCGAGCCGTATGCGATGGCCCTTCCGGAAGACCTGGGACGTGTTCCACAGGTCGATCTTGAATTCGTAGATCTTGCCCGGTTTGAGCAGCACCTGGCGGTCCATGCCTTCCCGGTATCGGGCACGAACGATACCATCGCCGAGCCGCTGTGCGAAGCCGCTCGGCCAAACATCGAGCAGCTTGGCCGTGAAGTCGGTGTCCAGGGCCGAGGACGAGGCGTACAGCTCGACCGTTACCGGCCCGGTCACTTCTACATCCTCTTCCAGGGACGGGGTCGTATAGACGAGGACATCGTCCCGGCGCTCCACCGCGGCATAATCGTCCGGGCCGCCGATCTGGTTTGAGGTCGGCTCAGTGATGAAAGGCACCGGGTTCGCAGGGTCATAGTCGTACCGATCGGGAGGCTCCTCGCCCGGCGGCTCGAGTGAGAGCCATCCGTCACCGAAGCGGCTGTTGGCCCGCCCGCCGCTGTGCAGGTAAAACCGGGTAAAGAAGGTGCGGGCCAGCGGCCACTCGTACTCGTCCCTCCAGTGATTTGCACCCATCACGAAGATACGGACCGGCGGTTCATTCATGATGCCGGTGTCGATGCCCTTGAGCCAGTGATCGAACCAACGCAGCTCGTAGCCGCGCAGATCGATCACCGCTTCTTGCCCGAAGTCGACCGCGCCGAGGCGGGTATCACGGTTTACCTGGTGCGGCCAGGGCCCCATCAACAGTTTCTGCGCGGCCCGGGTGGCAGGTGAACGGCCCTCGCGCACCATGCCCATGAAGTTGAGAGGCGTGCCAACCTGTTCATCATCGTACCAACCAGAGATGTGCAGCACCGGCACGTCCACTTCGCCGAAGCGGTTTTGATAGCAGAGGGGCTGCCAGTACTCATCGAGCGTCGGATGCTGGAGCGCCTCCCGCCAACCGGGCAGCAGCCGACCCAGGGCTTCGTCCATGGTCAGCAGCGGAAGGTGCTCATATACCTTCTCCCAATTGACGACGTCCAGGTTCTGCACCACCCGCCCGCTCACCAAATGCCGCCAGCACAGGTGCATTGGTGATTCGGTGCCGGTCGGCACTTCCACGAACGGATCAGAGGGCGTAACCAGGACCACCATCGTTTTCAGATGCGGCGGCCGCAGGACGGCCGTCAACCACTGGATGCGCCCCAGATAAGAGCCGCCCAGCGTACCGACATTACCGTTGCACCAGTCCTGCCGCGCGCACCATTCTATCGCGTCGTAGCCGTCCACCCCGTCATTACGGTAGGGCACGAAAACGCCCTCCGAGTCGCCCCGGCCCCGCACGTCCATCCAGACCACGACGTAGCCGCGAGAGGCGAAGTATGTTCCCAGCTCAAAACAATCCTTACTGGTCTTCTGGTAGGGAGTGCGAAGGAGAATGGCTGGGTATTGCCCCGGTATGGCCGGACGGTGCAGGTCGGCCGAGAGGGTGATCCCATCCCGCATCGGGACCCGCACGTCGAAATCGACCCGCACTTCGTAATTCATCCAGTCGCCTCCTCTGCCAGCGTCAAAGCCCGCTGCAAAATCTGATCGAGCATTTCAGGCGTCAGCCGCCGCGTAAAGGTGTTCTGCTGGCTGGGATGGAAACTTGCCAGCACCCGCAAGCCGGTTGCTTCATCCCGGTATTCGGCGCCGTGGGCAAACTTCCAGCCGGATGCCCGCCGGGCAGCAGCAACGACGGGCCGCCGTTGCAGGTAACGCTTGCAGGCGTCGAACCCCAAAGCCCCCAAGGCGATCAAGACCCGCTTGTTGCAAAGCAGGTCTAGTTCGGCCGTGAAGAAGGTAAAGCAGCTGGCCTGTTCGTCACGGGTGGGGCGGTTGGCCGGTGGTGCGCAGCGCACCGGCGCGGTGAGGAAGGCGTCGTGCAGAACGAGGCCGTCGTCCATGTGTCTGCTGTAGGGCTGGTTGGCAAGCCCCGCGCGGTGCAGGGCCGCGATTAGGAAATCTGCCGAGCCATCCCCCGTGAACATCCGCCCGGTGCGGTTTCCTCCGTGTGCAGCCGGTGCAAGACCGACCAGCACGATGCGGGCTTCAGGATCACCAAAGCCGGGCAAAGGGCGCGCCCAGTACGATTGACCCTGGTAGCGGCGGGGTGGCTTGGCCGCCGCCTCCTCCCTCCAGGAGACGAGCCGTGGGCAAGCACGGCAGGAGATGATGCGAGCATGCAGTTCAGAAAACTTGTCAGAAAACATGGTGGAGTGTATTCGCTCCCCGCAGTCGCTTCCCTGCTGTCGTTCAGCCTGGAACCCGCTGCCCGCTGCCGGGAACTTCACGCCCACCTCACGTTCGAAAAGCAGGAATTGACGGTACAAAAATGAAGATGTGTATTGCCGGTCGAAGCCGTACGTCACGTTTGTCGCGTTTCGCCCCGTCTTGTTTCGTCCTGTGGTGTCGTGACTTATCACGCTTGGCTTGTCTTGGCTTGTCTGGGTTTGTCTGGGCTTAACTGGGCTTGACTGGTCTTGTGCTGTTTTCCGTATGGCCACACTTACAAGGAGGGACCTGGAATGAACATGACCTGGCATGTCCGCTGTGTTCTCCGGCTCGCCCTGCTCGCTGTCGTCGGTTCACTGTTGGTACTGGCAGGAGCGACACAAGCGGCAGAACCCGTCGTAATTCTCAACGAAGAGTTCGACCAGATGCCCGCGGACTGGATACCGGTGGCCGGCGATTGGGGAGTCGAAAATGGGCAGCTCATCAATTTCGATATGTATGAAACCGTGACCAACATCTTCTTCCCGGTCGAGCAGCAGGGACGCGTGCTTACTTATGAGTGGGAAGTCAACATGCAGGATGCCATGGCTGCCTGGGCACCGCTGGCGGGAGTACACTTCCTGGCCGATTCGGGTGAAGAAGGTAACCATGGTAACTCGTATTTCCTCTTCCAGGCTAGCACAGTCCTGAAACTCTACAAGTCTGTGGATAACCAGCTGGTTGCCCAGTGGGATATTCCCGAGTACGCAGCACAGGTCGGTCAGACATACAGGTTTCGAGTAGTATTCAATACGGAGACCGGCTCGATGCAGATCTACCTCAACGACCAGCTGGTGAAGGATTGGACCGACCCCGAACCGATCCGCTCCGGCCAGTTCGTCGCCTTCCGTACCAACTCGACGCAGGCCGGATTCTCTTACCTGCGGATCTCGGCGGAGGAGTAGACTCTGAAGGGACGCCTGGCCGGCAACCGAGCATGCGTTTCTCCCATACTCGGGCGGCGACCGAGCCTGTGTCTGGCCCAGACTCGGCCGACGCTTGACCATGCTTGGCCGGCCAAAGGCGTCAGATGCCAGACCGAGGTCTGCCAAGAGGTTTGCTGATGAGAATCAGAACGGCTTCAACCGGCCCTTCCCAAAGAGTGCTGATGGTGGTGCCCTATGCAAACTGGGCGGGTACGGAGCGGCATGTCCTGACATTGGGCGCTGAGTTGAAAGCACGAGGTTGGGATGTGACCGTACTTGGCCCGCCCGGACCTGCCCAGGAGTGGTGGCACGAGGCAGGTCTCAAGGTCATTGAGTTTGCCCCGCAGGTTGCAGGTGTACGCCGGATGGTCTCTTCCCTGCGCCAGCAGGCCATAGCCTGGGCATCTATCGTACGGAACTCCGACGACGAGAGTCGCAGAGCAGTGGTTATTCACGTTCACGGAGCACCGGAGCTGCTCTTCCTGCTACAGCATCTCCGGCGTACCACGGGGTTCGTCTTCACCAGCCACGGTTTCGCCGGCCACAATGTCCGCTGGGACTACTGGTGGGCTGCCCAGGCGGGACGCCGCTGGACCGATAGAGTCATCGCCGTCTCCCAAGAGGAAGCCAATCGCCTGATACAACGGGGGCTGCCCGCGTCACGGATTCAGGTGATCCGAAACGGGATCCCAATACCCGCAGATCCGGCTCTTACCACCTCTCCGCCCGAACATGGCAGTTGGGGCTCTAGCTGCGGCTGCGCCCGGGCAACTCAAACAGCAAGTGCATGCAGCAAAGGAGCAGGCCCATTTTCAGCAGGCTCATTTTCAACAGGCACAGTTGCAGCAGGCACGTTCTCAATAGGTTTCATCGGCCGCCTCTCCCCCCAGAAGGGACTCGAGTACCTGCTCAAGGCCTTGCCCCTGACTATGGACCGGTTGCAGCAAAGGTACGCCAATCTTTCCAGGCTCCTCCCCAACCAAATCCGAACCGAAACGCCAGCGAGTACGGTTGGTCGTCCTCCCCTCATCAAGCTTTGGGTTGTTGGCGACGGGCCGGAAAAAGAACGTCTTACCCAGATGGCCAGCGAAACGACCGCTGCAAGAGAAGGGTTGGCGGTTGAGTTCGTGGGGGCTGCGGCCGATGTTTCGCCCTGGTGGCGGTGCTTTGACATCGTCGTCCTCCCGTCGCTGGCCGAATCTTTCGGCCTGGTGATTGGAGAAGCGATGGCCACCGGCGTCCCGGTGATCGCCAGCCGCCTACCTGCCGTGGAGGAGTTTGTCGTCGACGGCGAGACAGGGCTGCTCGTCCCGGCGGGCGACGCGTCTGCCCTGGCCTCGGCCCTGGTCCGGCTCATCGCGGACGGCGAGCTGCGGTACAAACTGGCCGAACAGGCCAGGCGGTACGCCCGGGACCATCTGTCAGCCACCAGGATGGCAGTCCTGACGGAGAGTGTGTATCGGGAATTGCTGAGTCCCGGCCAGCATCCAAAGGGGCGCCCCTAGCGATGGCACGAGTGCTGGTGCTGGTGCTGGTTGCTGGCGCTAGCAGATGTGCTGGGACGTGCGCTGGCACATGGACGCTTCACCCTCTACTCGAAGAGGTCGCATGGGTGCTACAACCTGAGCAGTTCTGTCACATGTATGCGACATCCTGCGCCCTCTGTAACATACGCGCTCCCATCCAGCCATACAGTGTGGTGCACGCACGCTCCATTTTGGCTTACAGCGGGACATCCCTTGACCCGGGCGTAACACCGGTGCGCCAACTATCGCGCTCCCCCTGGCATACCGATGTTACACATCCCCTTCCGCCACCGAAAATGTACCACCAGCGCTACACCACACCGCCCCAGCAGGTCACACGCGCGCTACATTTCCACTCCGGCGACTTGCGCATTGGTAACATCCACCATATAATCCAATCGTCGGAGTCGGAGTATCGCCATCGTAACTCCCGAGCGAGGACAGAGGTGATCATAGACCGTGGCATTGGCAGATCTACCCTACATGTCTTTACCCGTGCCACGTGAGCTCGTTGAGTCTGATCTCCCGTGGGAGCTCAAGACCACGTACATCGCGCTACTAAACGAATGCCAGCGCCAACGGCAGCTGCTTCGGTCCGACCGCGTCGGCCCGTTACCAGATCCGCTTCGGCTCCCGGATAACGGCCATGGACTTACGGGCTTTACCCTCCTTGGTCGCAGCACGCAGCTTGCCCGCGCCCTGGGCATCCATAGGCAAACCCTCTACCGGCACCTGCGAGGTCTGCAAGCGGCGGGCTGGGTTGAAATGGACCGCCCCGGTCCCCACCAGTCCCCCACTCCCGCCCGCACCCCCACCTACCGCTTGCGCCATCCGTGGCTGGAATCCCGCCTGGCTGAACTCGCCAACGTCAAGCGACGCCTCGGCCGGGCGCAGTACGCCGGCCAGGGAATCATGGGGGAATACTGCACCCTCATGATTGCTTCGAAGGACTTCACCGACAATGCTCGTCCGGGGTTTCTGGTAAACCCACTTACAGGTCAACCGCTAGAATTCGACCGGTGGTATGCGGCTGGCGTGGGGTTTGAGTTCAACGGCCCTCAGCACTACGGGGCGACTCCCGCGTTTTCCGATCCGGCGCAGGCCCAACAGACCCAAGAACGGGACATCCTCAAGGCCATTCTCAGCCAACAGCACGGTGTACACATTGTGACTGTGTCGGCACAGGATCTGACATTGGATGGAATGCGCGCCAAAATCGAGCCGCTAGGCAACGTCCTTCCCTTGCGCCCGCTCTACCGTGACGACCCCGTTCTCCAGTACGTCGCCGACGCTGGTGAAAGGTATGCTCGCCGCGCCCGCCGTGAGTTCCCCGAAACTGGCAACGAGCGCCAGACGAGCAGTATAGACCGCTGAGACCACCCGGGTTGTCAGACGGTGAACTGAGAAGCGCCGGGTTACACCTGAAGGGCCGATACTAGCAAAGCACCGGTTATTAGCAAAGGCGCCGCTATTGGCGAAGCGCCTAATTCTACCGAATCCCCTGATATTCAAATAGCGGCCCTAATCCACCCACGGCGTTACTGTCGAGGTCGTTCAGTTTGGCCCGGGCAATCTGGATGTAAGCGGGGTCAATCTCGATCCCCAGGTAGTGACGCCCCAGCTTGCGGGCGGCGAGCGCCGTCGAACCCGTACCCATGAACCCGTCGAACACCAGATCCCCTGGCTCGGACGCGATGCTGACGATCCTCTCCACCAACCGCAGCGGCAACTGGCAGGGGTGCGCGTCCCGGTCGCGCCGGTGTCTGATCCGGTGAACATCATGCCATATGTCATCCAGTCGACCCTCTGCCAGTACCGGGTCAACGCCACGCCGCCGCTCATTCAAGCAGCGAGCCCGAAAGCACCCGCCCCGTGCTGCCACCCGAGCCCTTTCTGGGTGGAAGTGTGCCGGCCGTGAGCCTTTAGTATCGAAAAGGATGCTGTAGTGAGCCGGCATTACCCTGCCTCGGGGCTCGGACAGAGCATCC
>JBLNBY010000143.1:0-4545 GCA_050260295.1 Bacteroidota bacterium | reverse complement strand
CACGGCGTTCTACATCGCCCAGTTGTCCCGTGCGCCCGTCGCCGTCATTGTCAAGGAGAGACACAGCGGCAAGGGTTGGGTAGCCATAGCCAAGGCACACGGGGTTCCGGCGAACTACCAGGGCAAGTGGGTCTCCGAGCGGGTACGCAAGGACCACGGAAAGGGTAACGGCAAAGGTGACCATAAGCATAAGGGCGACTACGATGATGACGACGACAATGATGACGATTACTCCTACGCGCGCAGATTCGTCCCATATACGGATGCCGAGTTTGAACAGATGATCTTCATTCGTTTCGCCCACGACTACTACGGGGTGGAGGAGAAGGACGTTCAGCTCTGGTTCACTAACGGTCTGGGATATCAAGACATCGTGCTCATGCTGAATCTGTCACGGCGCGCCCGGGTGGAACCGGCCGCCCTCGTCCAGCTTCGTCGCCAGGGACTTACGTGGACTGTCATCTCCAACCGTTATGGCATCACCTGGACGGAGGTGGCCCGGCCCGTCAAGCCTTCACTGCAATTCACCATCAAGCTTGAGTGGCAGAATAAGTAGGCGTCAATGGCTTTGCGCCTAACCCCCTCATCCAGCCCGGGCCCTACCGCCCGGGCTTCATCTTGTCCCGTTTTGTCTAGTCCCGGTTGATTTTGCGAATGACTCGCAAATATGTTAAGCTGAAAGGACCTAGGCTAGCTTCGGCGTGCACCAGGTCAACCAACACAGGCCGGCGACCGTGGCTAACCAGCTCGCGACATTGGCCTGGCGTCACAGGGATACTTGCCTGCTGTCTGGCAACCCTATCCGGAAGAGCCTGAAATGTCAAGGAGGAATAGCGAAAATGCCCCAGGTAAAGGTCGCTATCATTTACTACAGCTCCACGGGAACTAATTACAGGCTGGCCCAGGCTGCAGCAGAGGCAGCCCGGGAGATGGGGGCCGAGGTTCGCGTCCGCAAGGTACGCGAGCTGGCCCCCGGGAGTGCCATCAACGGCAATCCCCAGTGGAAGGCGCACTTGGAGACGACCAGGGATGTCCCGGAAGCCACCCTCGATGACCTCGATTGGGCTGACGTCTACATCTTCAGTACCCCGACCCGGTACGGTGTGATGGCATCGCAGATGAAGCAATTCCTGGATACGACCGGCCCCCTCTGGGCCCAGGGCAAACTGGCCAACAAGGTGGCAACGGTGATGACCAGCGCCGCGAACGCCCACGGCGGCCAGGAAGCCACCATCCTGTCCTTCTGGACGGTGCTCGCCCATTGGGGTGCGATCATCGTTCCGCCGGGGTATACCGATCCGGCGGTCTTTGCCGCCGGCGGCAACCCGTACGGCACCAGCGTCACCGTACCCCAGGCCGACACACAGGGTACCTCTCCCGATGAGAAAGCGTTGGCCGCCGCCCGGTACCAGGCCAAACGCACCGTCACGGTCGCTTCGTGGATCCTTGAGGGCCGGGGGTAATGGGATTGGTGCAATAGGGGGGCGGGATAGATCCGGGCATGGGCGAGTCGCTTGCCGTCAGTTTGGGGCAGAATAATGCCCATGAACCGGTCTGGGTTTTGGTATTCCTGGCTGAGGTTCATCCACAGAACCTTCCGGCGAGCCCGTATTCCCATTGCACTCACGGTGGGAGCTGCGGGCGCAGCGTCCCCCCGGGGCATCGGTAGTCATTCCCTATGCCGGCAGGACCGGGGTGATACCGGCCGCGGCCGTGCCCGCACCCGCCCCCCTAGCCCCGGCCAGCCAACGCCCCCAAGTAAGCAAGCCGGCCAGACGGGCCAGACGGGCCAGACGGGCCACACGAACCAGACCGGCCGGATCGGCCAGACCGGGCGGAGTGACCGGCGCAGCCTGAGTGGCCGAACCAACCGGTCCGCAATACCGCTGCTAGGGCAGGTTGCCAACATACTTGGGAATCCCGAAGACCTGCTTGTCCGCACTCTCCACCTGTCCAGCCAGTGTATAGCCATTGTATCCATCGACGGTCTGGTTAAGCGTTCCGAAGTCTCCAAGGCCATCGTCATGCCGCTTGCTACCTTGTTGGGAGGAAAAGGCAAAGGAAACCCGCCAACCCGGGTCTCCTTGATCGAAGTCAAGAACCTTATTGTGGCTACAACCGACGTTCGTGTCTCCTCGGACCCGGACGTGATAATCCGGGTCCTGCTAGACGGGGGGACAGTCATCCTCTCTGACGCGTGGGATCAAGCGCTTCTGGCTGCGACTCGCGGTTGGGAAACGCGCCGCATCAGTGAACCGCAAACTGAGTCAGTGGTCCGTGGTCCGCGGGACGGCTTCACGGAAAACCTGCGGACGAACACCGCCATGCTGCGGCAGCGTCTCCGCACGCCCAAGCTGGTCTTCGAACGCGTGCGAATCGGCACCGAAACCAACACGCGAGTGGTCGTCGTCTGGCTGCGCGACATAGTAAATCGGGACGTGCTCACCGAAGTCAAGCAGCGGCTGGCCCGGGTCGAGATCGACAGCGTATTGATGTCCGGCTACCTCGAAGAATGGCTGGAGGATAACCCGTTCTCGCCTTTCCCGCAGCTGGTCTACACCGAACGTCCGGACGTGGTGACCGCATCCCTTCTCGAGGGCCGGGTGGCGATCATGACCGACGGGACACCCATAACCCTGATCGTGCCGGTGGCGCTGACCCACATGCTGCAGGCTCCCGAGGATTACTACCATGAGCCCTGGCTGGCTTCCCTCACTCGTGGTATCCGGTACCTCAGTACTCTCGTCGCCCTGCTCCTGCCCGCCGTTTACGTGGCGCTGCTGGCTTTCCACGCGGATCTGATCCCGACCCCGCTGCTGCTCTCATTCATCCGCCAGCGACAGGAGATACCGTATCCAGCCATGGTCGAAGCCGCTATCCTTGGTTGCATCCTGCTCACTCTCCTGGAAGCAAATGTCCGGATGCCCCGACCGGTGGGAGCAGCCATCACCATTCTCGGAAGCGTTGTCATCGGACGGGCAGCCGTGGAGTCTAGCTTGATATCTGCCGCGATGGTGATCGTGAGCGCCACGACTATCCTCGCTACCCTTACCATCCCCACCTACAATCTGAGCCTGACGATCCGCTGGCTGGCATTGGCCATGCTCATACCTGCGTCAATCCTGGGATTGGTGGGCATTCTCTTCGCCGTGCTGGCAATACTGATACACCTGTCTGGACTCCGTTCCTTCGGGTTGCCATACCTGTCTCCCTATTCGCCTCTCATGTGGGCCGAAGAGGAGGACATGGTTTTCCGGACACCCTGGTGGCAGCATGTGCGCCGTCCGGCCCTCACCGTCAAGGGTGATGTCCGGCGAACGGAACGGGAGGGACGAACGGGCGCGGGGCTATGGACGCCTCCCCAGCAGCCGCCACCCAAGGGCGGCCAGCGTCTTGAGCTGGAACGTCTCGGGCACAGGCGTTGAGTTCGATCCTTGACCGCGAACCGTGAGGAGTTGGCTTTGGGCTGGACGCTGTCTACGCTTTATGCTTCGAGCGTTGACCAGTGACCGTTGACCGTCACTCCTCGTCCCATGATTTTCGGGACCGCTGCATTACCTGCTGTTGTGGCCGACCCCGCGCTCCCTGGCGCCGTCCGACCAGGCGTTGCTGGCCCTGGCTCGTCCCTTGACCTTGTTCTGGCCCTTGCATCCGTCGCTCTCCCGGACCAGAACGAGGAGCAACCCCCGGAATACCGGGCTGCTGCTTCTTCGTTCCCGTGCCCACCCGGCGGCCTTCCTGTTGCTGCCCGGCTGGAGGTACTCCGGCTCGGGGTGCTCCTTGCATCCCCCGGTTTTTCCGGTCACGACTACGCAGCCGGACAGAGACCAGTGCCATACCGGGGATGATGAACTGGAAGATCGGTGCATAGACAGGCCAGATGTCGGCGGCAAAGCGCACCATCTCCGTATCGGTGCTGTACAGCCCGATGGTGAGTGCTCCTGCTACGAGCCCGATCGCCGCGATCACCGGTGGCATCTGCTTGTGCACTTTCAGGTTGAGCAACTCCCGGACACTGTTCGTGGCCGCGAGCAGTACTACGGTAAGTTTTATGAAGCCTGCATTTACCCAAACGAAGATGGCAATGGTCTCGATTCGTTCTACGACGCGGCCGAGCTCAATGAGCTCATTGACCGCCAAACCGGGGAAAACGAACCGCACCGCTTCATGCACCCCCAGGATGGCAATGTTACGGACTTCTTGGGCCGCCAGGAGCAGCCCCCCGGCAAGGATGGCCCAACGCAGGGGGACAGCAGCACGGGCTGGCTGCTGTAACGAGAGTGCGAGGGGGAGCAGAGCAACCAATTCACCGAAGGGAAACGTCAGCGCCGTCATCATCCCGTGGAAGAACGGGCGGTAGCCTCTTTCCAAGACGGGCCTGAGCTGGGACATATCAACCAGCCCGGGAGTCAGCAGGGCCAGGATCACCAGAAACGCTGACCCGAGAAAAGCAAGGGGAATGACCGCCTCGGCCAACCTGGCCGTCCCCTCGGGCCCCTGGCTCGCGGACCAGACTGCCAGGCCTATCAGAGCGACCAAGATTAC
>JBLNBY010000142.1:0-3241 GCA_050260295.1 Bacteroidota bacterium | reverse complement strand
ATACCGCGGAGATCCTGAAGGACGCAAAGACGGCCAACATTGACTGGCGGCAGTTTGAAGGTCAATCAGTGAGGCTGCTCCTTTATGGACTGCCGTGGCAGGCGGAGTTCGAGAAGCACATTCCGGCCTTCGAGGAGCTGACCGGGATAAAGGTCGTGACTGAAGTCTACGAGATGGCGGCCATGAGAAACAAGCGGATGCTTGACATGGTCTCCAAGGCAGGCCAGTACGATGTATGGGCCTACATGCCCCCCAACGACATGCTCGAATACTACTATGCGGGCTGGGTAGAGCCCATCGATTCCTACTTGTCGAATCCTAAGTTGACTGACAGCAAGTGGTATCAACCCGATGACTTGGTTGACTCGGCCAAGCAGCAGGGGACGGTGGAGGGTCACTTGACCTATGTTCCGACCACCCTCGACACCGTGTTCCTCATGTACCGCGAGGATCTGTTCCAAAAGTACAACATTAAGGTCCCGGAAACCTGGGACGAAATGTGGGACGCGGCCAAGACGATCAAGGCTAAAGAACCGAAGGTCTTCGGCATCGTCCTTCGTGGGGAAGGCTACAGCGCCGCCACCACGTTCGCTCAGTTCCTCAAGTCAACCGGTGTCGAGTGGTTGTCCCCCACTTACTACAAGCCTGGCGGACCCCTGCCCAAGGCGGTCTTCAATGATCCCCGCGCGGCGAAGGCCCTCGAGTTCTATACGAGCATTCTGCGCCAGTTCGGCCCTCCGGGCATCAGCTCCTACACCTGGCAAGACTCCAATCGGCTCTTCATGGATGGTCGGGCGGCCATGCTCGTAGAGGACAATGTGTTCGCCGCGACCTTCGAGGATGCGGCCCAGTCGAAGGTGGCCGGGAAAGTGGGGTATGCCGAATTTCCCCGGCCTTCGGGCAAATGGGGGCAAGGCAAGAGCCGGCCGGCTGTTGCCGGGTATGGTCTGGCTATGAGTTCCCAGTCCAAGCATAAGGGAGCGGCCTGGTTACTGATGCAGTTTGCGTCCTCACGGCTGGTCTCCCGGGAAATCGGCAAGGGTGGCTCACCCATGGCGCGCAAGTCAGTCTGGAAAGACCCGGCAGTGAGGAAGGCCTTTAACCGGGAGGACTACTTCGACGCCAGCCTGGCCAGCTTCGCCGTGGGCGATCCGTTCTATATGCCCAGAGTTCGTGCTCAGGCAGAAGTCCGGAAGGCTATCGGCATGGCCATCTCAAAGACAATGGAAGGAGCCGACCCACAGTCAGCGCTGAACGAGGCGGCCAAGGAAGCCCAACGCATCATCGACTCGACCGAGAAGAAAGACTAGCGGTTCGCTCGAGGCCGGGGTTGGGCCCGCCCACCCCCGGCCTCCTCAGCTCGGGGGCCTAAGGAAGGGATGCGCATGAAGCTGCAGACCGGTAAGCGCGAGATTGCACTCTACCTGTTGCCGAGCATCGCACTGCTCACCGTCATACAGGTCTTTCCCTTCGCGTATACGGCGATACTGAGCTTTCACAACTGGTACCTACCCATGCAGCAGTCTCCGGTCTTCTCTGGGCTGGCCAACTATGCCCGGGCAATCACCGATCCCAGGTTCCTAAACAGTTTGAAAGTGCTGGGGCAGTTCTCTCTTGGAACCTTGGCGCTCGAGTTCACCTTCGGTCTGGCCGTAGCCCTCCTGCTTAATCGGGAACTGCATGGGCGCAATCTCTTCCGGTCTCTGTTCATTCTGCCGATGATGGCTACTCCGGCCGCCATGACGCTGGTCTGGAAGGTGATGCTCAACCCGACGACCGGTGTGGTGAACCAACTGCTGGACCCGGTCTACCGCCTGCTCAACGTCGAGCCCTTGGCCTGGGCGGGCAGTTCCAGTACCGCAATGCTTTCCGTGATTCTTGTTTCCTTCTGGCGTTGGGCGCCGTTTGTAATGTTGATCCTCCTCGCAGGACTCCAGTCGATCCCCCGTTCGCTCTATGAGGCAGCCGACGTTGACGGGGCTGGCCCCTGGCAGAAGTTCCTGTTCATCACCTTGCCCCGCTTGCGGGGGCCGCTCGTAATCGCGTTTCTGTTCCGCTCGATGGACATGCTCAAGACTTTCGACGAAGTGTACATCCTGACTGGCGGCGGCCCAGCCCAGACCACCGAACTAACAAATATCTACGTCTTCTTTCAAGGATTTGAGGCCTACCAGATGGGCTACTCGTCGGCACTGGTGATGTTCCTCTTCGCATTTGCCACATTGTTCGCCTGCGGCAGTTTGTGGCTTCTCGGCAAGGATTGAGACAGAGGGGAGAGGCAAAAGACATGCGCGGAAGCAAGTGGCAGATTCGGGCGGTCTTGGCTGACGGCATCAGCTACGCGGCGATCCTGGCAATGTTGGCCTTCTTCCTCTTTCCCGTGCTCTACATGATGCTCATCTCGGTGAGGCCGGTGGTCGACATGACCAGCCTTTGGTCCAACCACTTCACGCTCAACGCCTACAAGGAGATCTTCTCCCGCTACAATTTCGGGGTTTACCTATGGAACTCAGTCTTGGTCAGTCTGGGGACGGTCTCTCTATTGCTGGCATTCGGACTCTTGACCGCGTACATAATCTCCCGGTTCAACATGACCCGGACACTCCTGGGGATCATGATCTTTCGGGCGGCGCCTCCGGTAGGTTTTCTGCTCCCCTTCTTCCTCATGTTCAACTGGTTGCGGCTTTTAGACACGCATGCCAGCCTCATCATCTCACACTTTGTGCGCCTCCTGCCGCTTTTCATCTGGTTGATGGTCGGTTACTTCCGGGAGATTCCGCGAGAGCTGGACGAAGCGGCGATGGTCGATGGTTGCAGCCGGGCACAGGCGCTGTTTAGAGTTCTCCTGCCTAGCGTAACGCCCGGTCTCGTGGCAACCACCATCATCTCCTTCATCCTGTCGTGGAACGACCTTCTTTACGCCCTGGTACTTACCGGGGTGAAGAACAAAACACTGCCGGTGGCGGTCAACGGCTTGCTGGGCTACGCCTCGACCTCTTGGGATCTCCTGACCGCCGGCGCGACGATCGCCACTATCCCGGTCCTCGTCTTCGGGGTCCTCATCCAAAAGTACCTTGTACGGGGCTTGACGGCGGGTGCAGTTAAGGGATAGCCAGGCTTCAGGAGGTCACCAGGTGGGTAATGGCGCATACGAGATCCGCTGCACCAGGTGCGGAGCGGTACATCCGGATAGTGGGGAGTATCTCAACACGTGTGCCCTCTGTGGAGGGGTGCTTTACGT
>JBLNBY010000141.1:0-3670 GCA_050260295.1 Bacteroidota bacterium | reverse complement strand
AGGAAGAACGCGGTCAGAGGGTTCGGCCCGTAGAACTCGATGTCGTAAGTGTTGTGCTGCTGCCCGTCTGGCACGAGGTCACCGTCGGTGTCCCAGTAGCGAAGCGCGTAGTCGAGGGCCTGCCGGGCCTGCGGCCAGAGGGAGGTGAGGAACTCCCGATCACCACTCAACTTGAAGTCGCGATAGAGGCGCATGATGGTTCCCAGCTGGCCGTCGGCAGCAGCGTGGAAGTCCCAGCGGTATTCGGGAGAGAAGACTTTTCCGACCCGGAACGACATCTTCCCGTCCGGCGAGGTCTCCTGCCCCAGCTCCAGCACCCGCATACTCCGTTCCAGCGAGGGGAAGAGAAACGCAAGAGTTTGGGCGTAGTTCCAGACGTGGGTACAGTTGCCATGACAGCACCCCACCCGGTCGGAGCAACCCTCCCAGCCCATGAAAAAGCCGTTCTCCAGCCAGAAGCAGGTGGGGCTGCGCAGCACCGTGATATTGGCCGCCGCTGCGTCGAGCACGGCTGGGGGCAGCGTGCTGGCGAAGAAGGCGTCGTGGAAGGCGATGGTCTCCCGTTCCAGCTGCTCGAAGTTGCCGGCCAAATAAGATGCGACCTCCCAGGAGTCGGCGAAGCGGGTGGCGTAGTGGTTGCGTATGACCGGTTGCGGCGCTCCCCGTGCCGGTCCCTCCCATCCCCGGGGACGGTTGGGGAAGTACCACGTCAACAGGAACGTGAGCTCTTTCGTTTCTCCCGGAGCAAGCGTCTCGTAGACCCCGAGACTCCCCGTGTCGAAACGGCCGTCGGGTGAAGGCTCGTCATACCCCAGGTCGGTCAGCCGCCCGTCGCTCTCCAGGTCGTCCCAGAAGTCCCGCAGGTCGTCCCACCACCCGGCCCGCAACCACGCAGGTTTGACCGTCACGTTGGCATTTAGCGTGGCCAGCGTCAGGTTGCCAAAAGCCAGGTGATCCCCGGGTATCTTGCGGGAGCTGAAGTGAAGCCCGCGCAGCACTCGTGAGTCGCGCCGGGATGCAGGAATGGTAGATGCCGCCGGTGCCTGCCGAAACTCGTTAACGTGACCCCCTACCAGATTCTCCCCGCCACCACAGCAAGAGTTCGCATTCGTCCAGATGTCGGTCCAGGGCTGCCCGAGCGGGTTCATCAGTGAACCGGCGACCGTCACCTCCACCGGCACGTCCCGGAGGTTTCGCACCCGGTAGCGCAGTATCGCCCCCGGAATTCCAGAATCCTCGGGATCGAGCGGTATGAAGGGAGTGAAGGCTTCAAGCACCACCGACACCGGCAGCGTTTCATCTTGAAACGCCACCGCCACCAGCGGGTATTCCGCGTACAGAATGGCGGCGGCCAGCCTGGGTAGCCCGTCACCCAGCCGCGGGTCATAACCATGGGACTGGTTGAACGGTGGGTTGAGCCTTGCCTCCAGGAGGCGGGTGACGGGCGCCCCGCCCTGCGGGCACGCCCGGATGGCAAAGTAAGTGTTTTGCAGGTGGATCCCCTTGCCGGGATGGTTGAAGATCTCCCAATCCCGTAACTCGCCCCGGGCCCCGAGCGAAACGTTGCCGGTACCGATCCCGCCCAGCAGGAACGCGGCTTCGCTCGCCGTCGACGGATAGGTACGTAGCTTGCCCGACCAGCGCCAGGAAGTGTCGGGCAAGCGGTTTCCGTTCTCCATTTGCAGCCCCTCCCTGTTGTGAACGCCGGGCGGGGGAGATCCCCATCCCCCCACCCTCCCTGCTGCTCTCACTACTCCTCGCTGCTTTGCTCCTTGCTGCTCCTTGCTACTCCTCGCTGCTGCAGCGGGGTTACTGCAACACGATGGGTTCAACCCCGGTATTCCGGCAGAAGGTGATCAACTCCGCCAACCAATCACCGTACACGCCGTGGATGTGGTTGGCCGGGAAGTTCTGCAAGAAGGTATCGATGCTGCACCCCAGCTTGGCAAAGGCATGCGGCCAGTTGTCCTGCACCATGGCGATGCGGCGGGCCTCGTCTGCCGGGTCCAGGCGGACGAATTCCGCTTTGAGGATGTGCATCCGATACTTCCCATCCCGCCGGCTCATGCGGGCCAGGGTCACCTCGCCGGGATGTGCTACATGGAAGACGGCAGCGCCACCGGCCGGGAAGAAGAAGTCTTGCGGCTTCAGCTCGACCCGGGCAAGGTTCTCGTCTGGCACAAAGCTGGCCGCAGCAAAGTAGGTGGCATGTTCGCCCGAGTTGACCAGGTCGAGCACGTCAATATCGTCAAAGTAGTGCCGGACGTCGGCAAAGAGCACGGGTGTACCGGCCAGGTGCTTGAAGACCTCCATGGTCAGCGCCGCGTCCATGTCCGCCTCGGTCGAACAGACGACCGGCTCCTTCGGACCGTCGAAGTCGTAGGGGTCGTTCATGAAGGCCTCGGCGATGTCGCCGGTGACGAAGTTCTCCGTCAGCTCGGGCTGGCCCTTGATGCCGCAGAAATCGAGCTTCTTCTCCTGCACGATCTCCTTGACCGCATAGTAGCTGGCAATCTGCAGCCGCAGCTTGTCGGGGGTGAGCTGCTGCCCGTCATAGTGTACTCTCTTCACTTTGCTTTCAAGCCAACGTTGGGCGGCAGCCACCTCCGGTTTCCCCACCCACGCTTGTGAACGGCGTACGATCTCCCACTGGTCCACATGCTCCACGTCGATGGCGAATTGTTTCGCCCACAGGTCGGTGGGGGCGACCGCCGTATTGATACCGATGGAACGGCCGCCGAAGAGCCCGAAGGTCTCACCCTTGAGAGCGGCGGCAGCGTGAGCGGCACGGGCGAAGGCAACGACCTGCCGGAGTACCTCGGGCTTCTCGATCTCGCCAAAGACCCGGCTGTAACGGACACCGATCTGATCGAGCGCGCCGGCGGCGGCCAGAACGGATACCATCCCCGGTTTGGAGGGGTTGACCTGGCCGAAGAGAAGAATCGGGCCGGGAGCAAAGCGCGAAGCCATCACGCTAAACTGCGGGAAGGCCCAAATGGCGTAGTTGAAGATGGTCGCCTCGCAGCCGGCGGCGGCCAGTTTGCGGGCTTCCGCGGCGGCGAGTTCGTTGGTCCAAACCAGTTCACCAGTGACTACTTCGATGCCAGCTGCCTCCAGGGCGCGGGACAGCCTCGCTTCGAACGCTTTGTTCTCCTTGATCTGCGGGATATGGGTATAAGGACGGCCGTCGGAGAATGTCAGGATTCCCACCTTGGGTTTGGAGATCATTCCCTATCGCTCCTTCACTTGCGTTTTGCCTGATATGGCTTGGTGGACTCACGGACGATGAGGTAGGGTTGCTGGGTGTAGACTGCCGGGCGAGCGCTGGCAGCCTCGCGGTCGAGCCTGCGGAAGAGGATGTCGACGGCGGTCTGCCCAATCTCGGCCACCGGCTGGGCCACTACCGTCATTGGCGGCACCATGTACTGCGCCCAGCGGGCGTCGTCGAAGGTGATCAAGGAGACGTCTGAACCGATCGCCTGGCGAAGCTCGGCGAGGGCCCTGACTGCCCCCGCCGCCATCTCGTTGTTGGCGGTGAGGATGGCCGTGGGCGGGTCGGGCAGGGCGAGCAGCCGGCGCGTCCCTTCGTACCCCGCCGCTTCCCGGAAGTTGCCGAGGTGAATGAGTTCCGGGTCGTAAAAGAGGCCAGCCCCCGCCAGGGTCTGGCGAT
>JBLNBY010000140.1:0-3674 GCA_050260295.1 Bacteroidota bacterium | reverse complement strand
AACTGCGTCTTGCAACTATGGAGGGTAATTACGTCTGGACGGTTTCGATGGCAGCAGCGAAGGCAACGGAATGGGCGGACGATGCGTGCTGGCGATCGATCCGGGTCGCAGCAAGGTGGGTGTGGCAGTGGTTGCCGCTGACGGGCGGGTCCTCTGGCGGGGGATAGTTACGCCACCAGAGCTTTCGGCGGTCGTAGCGTCCAAGTGGGAGGAGTACCATCCCGAGACGGTCGTGGTAGGGGATCGGACCGGTTCCCGGCAGGTGGTGGAACTCCTGCGCCGTGAGTGTTCGGCAATAAGGGAGACCAGGATACTCCTCGTGCCCGAGCACGGAAGCACTCTGGCTGCCCGCTCACGTTACTGGCGGGCAAAACCGCCTCGCGGGTGGCGCCGCCTCCTCCCCGAAGGGCTGCGAAACCCGCCCGAGCCGGTCGATGATTTCGTGGCGGTGATTCTGGCTGAACGTTACCTGGCCGGCTGGTAACTTGCGGAATCCGTTTAACAGTCTATCGAACCAGGCAGGAATTCTATGCTTTGGAGCGAAGACCAACCCACGGCATCTTTTCATGGGAGTGGTTAGGAGACCAGAAAGCAGGTGGAGGAGGCAGGAGGCGTTGGCGAGCGGCAAGCTCCCGAGGGGACGGTTTTCAGCTCCACGGACCTGGTCGCAGGTGGTCAGCTTGGAGCTCGTGTTGGTCTTCCTGCTGGCGATTGCGAGCCAGGGAGCGCTGCCGGCTATCGCTGCCATACCGGATGACCCCCTTCTTGTTGGTAGCTTCGACGGCGTGTTTGCTCCCAGCAATCCTTTTGCCACAATCCCTGCCGGTGACGTCATATACAGGGATCTCAACCATCTACGCGAGGCCGGGATCCTTGACCCTCAGCTCATAGCACTGGTTTCCGGGAATCAACCCCTGTCGCGATACGAGATAGCGGTTTATCTCGCCCGGATTCTGAGCTCTGCCGGAGTCGCCGAGGGGAAACAGGGTGGCCTTCAGCCCCGGGCCCAACCCGGGGTGGGACAATCAACGTCGGCGAGTGTATCTGCGCAGACTGCCGGGCCGATGTCTGTAGGAGTTGGACTTCCGGACCGCGTGCTGGTAGACGAGACTCTCCTCGACAGTTTGTGGGAACGGCATTATGCTGCGGCCGGAAGCGTCGCCCGCTCCGCCTTCGTTGATTTGCTGGTGGAGTTCTCTTCCGAACTGGCCGTCATGGGTTATCAGATAAGCCTCGATCGCGGTATCAGCAGAAGCGCTCCAACTCCGCTGTCTGCCGCGAGCTCCCAACCGGTGGAGGCGGGATTCAAGAGCGGCGCCGGAGATTCAGGAACCGGGGAGCGTTCGGGGCAGGCCGGCGAGAACTTGCTCGTTCTTCCCGATTGGGCTCGAGCTGGTACCTCCCGACTCGAGTGGAGCTATCGTTTGGGTGAAGCGTACGAAAAGAGTACGGGTTACTCGATGGCTCCAGCTGGCGCGAGTGTTGTCGGCGCGGCGTCGAGGTCGAGCCCGGCGGGGACGGGTCAGCCGGTGACCGGTCCCTGGGAGGGCAAGGTGCTGGTAGTCGTGCCTACGGGTTACGGCGGCCGGGGGGCTGCCATGGTTGGAGTCGACACCTCTTACAAGCTGGGTAGTGTCGCTGAAGCCAGATGGCAGTGGCTCTCGCCCTACAACCTCTCTCAGGGCTCGCAGCCGGTGGTTGCGCCCGGTACGGTCAGTGCCCTTGGGGGTGAGATGCGACTCCTACCTGGTGTGACGGTGCGGGGGGAGCTGGTTCAGGCGTTTGGGGCCGATGGCAGCAATCCCAGCAGTTCCTCCCGGGTAGCCACCCAGGTCGTCCTGGGGGACGTACAGCTGGGGGCTTCGGCCAGGTGGACCCAGCCGGGTTTTCCTGCCGCTGATAGCGTAGGCACAGAAGAGCACGGCAGCCGTTCTTATGATCTCGAGGTCAAGGGCGGGGACGTCACCTTGAGCGCTCGCCTAGACCAGACGGGATCGGCGGGAGCGTCGGATCTGGCCAGATTTGAACCGGGCCGCACCGTGCGGGCCATTGGTCTTACCTACGATCTGAATAACCTGGCAGTGGTCCGGGCTGGTTATCAGTGGATAGATTTGGGATCCGCAGCAGAGGGAGACCACCAGCAGCAGGGGACTGCCGAGTTGGGTGTGGGGTTGACAGCCAACGGGCCGGGTGGTACCAGCGTGAAGGCCGACGTTCTCTGGCAGGGTACTGCAGGTGGCGGAGGCGGCCTTGAAGTCAGTACTACCGCGTCGCTGGAATACAGGCTGCTGCCGTGGAGTGCCCGCTTCATGACAGACACCCGGCTTCGGGGTGGGCGAACGACGTCGACTAGCCTCAGCGTTGGGTACTCTCCGAGCGGTGATACGTCTTTCTGGATCGGGTACAAGCTGGTCGAGTACCGTGCCGATCAAGATACATGGCTCCAAGACCAGGCTCCCGAGAATGTGGCTCAGGCCGGACTCATTATCCGGTTTTAAGTCCGAAGAAAAAGAGAAGCACGTACGGCAGGAGGAGATGGCTGTGCGCAAGGTAATCGCTACTGCCTTGATACCGCTTCTGGTTTTTGCGTTGGCATTGCCCCCAGTGGCGGCGGCCCAGGAGAATGTGGCCCCCATCACTGTGTTGGAGGGCGTGGAACGGCTATTGTATGGTCGCCCGCAGGACGGCGCACTCCTGACACGTCTAAACAAGGTTGAAAAAGATGTCTACGGCGAGATGAAGGTTGGGGCCCTAATCACCCGGATCAATACGGTGGCCGATTTCCTGTCGCACAGCGGCGATACGGGGGTCGCGTTGGGGGTGCAGCTGAATGCGGTCGAGTGGATGGTCTACCAGCAGTTGAACTCCCAATCCCCCCTGCTCGAGCGTGTCGGTGCTCTGGAACTCGGCCTGCTCGGCCAGGTGCAGAGTGGATCGGTGGTCGAGCGGATTCGTAACCTGGTGCAGATGGTTTGGCCTTCTGGCCAGTTGAACATGGAGCGGGTGCTCTTGCCCGCCAAAACCCTGATGAAGGTGCGACTCTTGGGGCGGCTCGATTCTGCCTCCAATCGTGTCGGTGACGCCGTGGAATACCGCGTGGTCGAAGACGTGCGGATGGGGTCACGCGTGTTGATTCCAGCCGGAACCACAGGCAAGGCGCAAGTAACTGAGGTGCAATCGGCCGGCCCGGTGGGGCGGGCCGGCAGGATCGTGCTTGACTTTGGGATGATTCCAGCCATCGACGGGACCACCGTGCCGGTCAAAATGGGAGAGCGTGCCACTCAACAGAATCAGGAGGCAGTGACCCTAGCCGCCGGAGCGAGCATGGCCGGGGTGCTTCTGCTGGGGCCGATCGGTCTGGTGGGCGGATACTTCGTGCGTGGCAAGGACGTGACGATCGAAACGAATACCGAGTTCTTCGTGGAGGTAGCCGAGGATACCACGGTCTGGGGACTGTCGCTGGCGCCGACGGCGCAATAGGTTTGGTTACCAAATGAAAAATGGCGGTGTGTGTTGAGTGGGGACGGTCAAGATTCCATTGGCTTTGATTGACAGAGACGTGGACCAATGCCGGACTGCGTTCGACGAGGATGCGCTGGAGGGCTTGGCCCGTTCACTCAAGGAAGTAGGGCTGCTTCACCCAATACTTGTTCGTAGGCAGGGCGAAAGATATC
>JBLNBY010000139.1:0-2721 GCA_050260295.1 Bacteroidota bacterium | reverse complement strand
ACCCAGAAAGCCCTGCACGGCTACAATGCCATGAATGCTTCCCTGGGAGGGGCGTCCGCCGCTCAGCGGTTCATAGACGGCCGGGATGCGATCATCGGCGGTAACCCCAGTGTGATCGGCTTCCTATTAACCAACGCCCCCAAGGGATTCGAGTGGGGTGTGATGCCACTGCCTTACAACGACGCCCGGCCTGATTCGGAGTCGAAAGGGGTGGCCGGACTCCAGTGGGGCTGGGGTTACGTGATCCCCAAGGGGCTGCCGGCCGACAAGCAGGAAGCGGCCTGGCTCTTCCTCAAGTTCCTCACCACTGATGAACGGGGCGGCGGCTACTTCATGCTCGAACAGGGGCGTCCGTCGCCGGTTATCCGGTTCAACCTCAATCCCGAGTACACACGTAAGATCGGTACAAACTGGCCGCTCATCATCAAGTATATTGCCAACGACGTCGCCTTCCCGGTAATCCCCGTCCAGCAGGAGATCTTCACCACCATAAGCAACGGACTGGGTCCAGCACTGCAGGGCAAGAGCGATCCCGAGGGGACGCTCAAGACCATCAATGACCAGCTGCAAACGATCCTCGACAAGTACTGGTTGAAGCGGAAGTAGTGCCGCGGCACAACCGAAAAAGTACCCATCGTAGCACTAGCAACAGCAGCTGAAAGCGAGCGTACCAACACTACGTCATAAGGCACACTGGTGGCGGTCCGGGCAAAAGATTCCGGACCGCCATTTTTACGTGACCCACTACGCCCTACCAAGCAACCGCGTATCTTCCAGGGCATTCCCTACTTGACACCAACCTCTCCCAGGGGGTACATATTAACTGATCGACCAGTAACTTGGATGGAGGTGGTCTCTTGACACCGCGTCCGAAAAACCCACTGCCCAATCGCCGTCAGGAGATACTTGAGGCCGCCCTGCGGCTTTTCGCCGAAAAGGGCTACCGCGCCACCACCAATGCTGACATCGCCCGGGCGGCGGGAGTTACGCCCGCCGCACTCTACTATTACTTTCCCAGTAAACAAGCGCTTTTCCGGGCGGCAGTGAGCGAGCGGCGAGGCCAGATTGTATCGGCAGTAATGGCTCTCCAGGGCGATGACCTGCTGTCGGTGCCACCCCGGGACTTCCTCGCGCTGGTGCTCCGCACTGAGATAGGCCTTCTCACTGAGGAGCGCATGCAGGCATTACTCCGCATCGTACTGGCCGAGGGGCCGCGTGACCCATCAATCGTGGCGATCTGGGAGGAGATGTTGCTCGACATCCTCGGACCGCTTTTCCCCTACCTGCAACACCACATGGCCCGGGGAAACATCCGGCAGATGGACCCCCGGCTTTTCATGCTGATGCTCCAAGGGCCGGTCCTAATGGCGGTTATTGCCCGGGATCTGTTGAAGATCATCATGTATCACGACCTCACCTATGATGAACTCGTGGAGACCCTTGCGGAAACGACGCTTACGTCCCTGCTGACCGAGAAAGCCTGAGGAGGGGTGCGCCATGCTTCAGCGGGTATTGGCTCTCGCCTGGAAAGAGATGATCCAGATCCGGCGCGACCGGCGGACCCTGGGGATGATGATCACCATCCCCGTGATCTGGTTGGTGCTGTTTGGCTACGCCTTCACCTTCGACGTGAATGAGCTCGCAGTGGCAGTGCTCGACCTGAGTGGGACCGATATGGGCGCCCGGGTTGCCCGGGCAGTACGGACTTACGATCGGTTCCGGGTGGTCGAACTATCGGATCCGACGGAACGGGGTATTCACCAGGCGTTCTACCAGGATCGGGTACAGATGGCAGTCCTCCTGCCCGAAGGCTTTGGCGTCCCTGGCAACGATGTGCGAATGCAGGTGTTGATTGACGGCTCGGATCTGTTTGCCTCCCAGACCGGCGCAAGGCTGATCGCCCGGGCGCTGGAACCGGTCCAGGCAGAGGCCCGCGCCGAAACCACGGAGCTGCTGAAGGCGGACCTCGCTTTGCAGCTGAGGGCGTACGCCGAGGCCAGAGCCCAGGAAGTCCTGGAAAAGCTGCCTCCTGCGCTCCAAACCCCGGTCTCCGAGGCGGTGGCTGCGGCCACCCAAACCCCGATGATACCCCCCGACATGGCAGGCCTTGACCTTGCCCCGCCGTCGATGACTCCGGACTTGCAGATTCTGTATAATCCCGACCTGAAGTCAGCCCCGGTCATGATCCCCGGCTTGTTGGGCATGGTCGTAATGTTCATGACGACTTTGATGACCGCCATGGGCGTGGTACGGGAGCGAGAGTACGGCACGATGGAGCAGCTTGTGGTGACGCCGATTCACGCCGTTGAACTGATGCTGGGCAAGATCATCCCCTACTTCTTCGTGGGGGTGATCGACTTCGCTCTGGTTTACGTGGCGGGAATCTACCTTTTCGACCTTGAATTTGCGGGGAACCTGCCGCTCTTCCTGGGACTGAGCCTCCTGCTGGTCTTAACCACCCTGGGGTTGGGGCTGCTCCTGTCCACCGTGGCCCAGAACCAGCAGCAGGCAATGCAGATGGCGATGATGGTGGTGATGCCCCAGGTGCTGATCTCCGGCATGATCTTCCCGCTGTCCTCCTTGCCCAGGGCCATTCGGTACATCGCCTACGCCCTGCCGTTCACCCACTACGTCCCGATCGCCCAGGGAATGTTTATCAAGGGACAGGGGCTCGACCTGTTATGGCTCCCCGCCACGGTGCTGGCCATTTACGCCGTCGCC
>JBLNBY010000138.1:0-2957 GCA_050260295.1 Bacteroidota bacterium | reverse complement strand
CGCTACGGCTTGCACCAGGATGTTGCCTATGACCGTGGCTTCACGTGGACCAACCACGACGGTGACATCGGTGGCATCCGCGGTAAACTGATTCAGGACGGAATTGGCCGAGCCACCTCCGACCAGATGTAAGCGAAGCGAGTCAAGCCGGCGTCCGGCAACCGCAGCGAGTTTTTCCAACACCAGGCGGTACTTCAACGCCAGGCTCTCCAGACAAGTACGGATGATCTCACCCGGCGACGCCGGAGATGGTTGGCCGGTCAGCTCACAATACTGCCGGATACGCTGCGGCATGGGAGGTGCCCCTGCGGAGGTAGCGCGCCCGAACTCAGGCCAGTCCGGGTCGATCAGGGAACGGAAGGGAGTGGCCGCCCGAGCCATTTCCGTCAACTCGCCGTAGTCATACTCGCATCCGGCGGCGGCGAAGGCATGCCGGCACTCCTGCACCAGCCAGAGCCCCGCCACATTCTTGAGCAGCAGGAAGTGCCCGCTCGCGCTTCCCTCGTTGGAGAGTCCGGCAGCCAGGCTGGCGGGGGTAATGACGGGATCCGGCACTTCGAACCCCAACAAGGACCAGGTACCGGAACTCAGGAAAGCACTGTCCCAGGGCGTTTCGTTGTCGTCGAGGGGGATGCCGGCAACCGCGGAAGCCGTGTCGTGGACGGCTACCGCCACCGCCCGCACGGGGTGCGCAGGCCGGCCCGTGCGGGTAGATCTGGCGGCCAACCCGTATTCCTGCTGAATCTCGGGGAGCAATTCCCCTACGACCGTACCTGGCCATACCAGGCGTTGCGGTAGCAGCTTCGCAGGTATGCCCAGTGGAACTGTAAGTTCGTAGTCCCAAGGGGGCTGGGCCATACGGCATCGAGAGCTTGAGCCGGCAGGTGAGTTCGGGCCGGCGGGGGGCCAGCGCCGGGCGTCCAGCAGTTGCGTGGTCGTAGCGTTGGTGAACTCGGCAAACCGTTCACCGGTGAGAAAGTAGGTAAAGAGTTCGCCCATCATCAGCAGGCTCCGGGCGCTATGGAGAAGCTCGGGCTTCTTTTCGGAAAGGGCAAAGAGCTGGTAGATGGTGTTGAAGGGGAGGAACTGGATTCCCGTCTTGTCAAAGATCCGTTCGCGCTTGATCCGCTGCCAGGCCTGGGCCATCGCTCCGCCGGTCAGGACGTCACGGTAATGAAAGGGATTGGCCAGCAGGTGGCCTTCCGCGTCGAGCAGGCCAAAGTCGACGGCCCAGGTATCGATGGCGACGCTGACCAGGTCAAGGCCGAGGGAATCACAATGTCGGGCAGCCAGCCGGAGTGACTCCTTGATCTCGGCAAAGAGGGAGAGGACGTCCCAGTACAGATGGCCAAGGACGCGTACCGGGCGGTTTTGGAAGCGGTGGATCTCTTCGAGCTCGAGCCGGAGCCCGGGGCGGTGGCTGCTGCTTTGGCCACCTTGGCCGTTGTGACAGCTGATGCCGGCAGTGCTCTCGTCCCCGCGACCCGCGCTCTGGAAGTACCCCAGGAAGGCACGGCCGCTCTCTGCACCCAGGTCAACGGCTAAGAATGCCTGTCTGCGGTCCAGGGGCCTCACCTCCGGCACGGCCAACCCGGTTACTTTGCCCTGCCTCCCGTGGCCACATCTTACATCCCATGGCCATTCACCAGGGCCAGGAGCTTTTCGACCTCAGCCGGGGAGAGAGCGTTGACGCGGCCGAGGGCACGGCTTATCGCTACGATACGTGCCAGTGACTCGACGGTCTCCATCCGTGCATACGCCTCTGCCAGTGTCCTGCCAACCGTGATCACTCCGTGGTTGGCTAGGAGTCCTGCTTGGTACGTCTTCATCACTTCGCTCACCGCTCGGGCCACCTCCTGGGTCGTGGGAGTGGCGTAAGGGATGAGGGGAATCGGGCCGATGCTGATGATCACTTCGGGCAAGATCGGCTCAGAGAGGTCAAGCCCGGCTACGGCGAAGGCGGTAGCGTAGGGAGCGTGAGTGTGGCAGACAGCCTCCACGTCAGGCCGCACCCGATAGACGGCCGTGTGCATGGGGGTCTCTGAGGTCGGGCGGTGGCCGGTGCTATACAGCAGGTTTCCCTCCTCATCCACGGCGATGAGGTCAATCTCGGTCAGAAACCCCTTGTTGACCCCCGACGGGGTCACCCATATCTCCCCCGGAGCGACACGTATGGAGAGGTTTCCGGACAGACCGGGGATGAGGCCGGCGCGATAGGCGCGGCGGCCGAACTCCACCAGTTCTTTCCGGGCCCGCACCCGCAGCGGCTCGCGCTCGGGGGCGGCAACGAGCCGGTTGACGCAGTGATTCGATGTAATGGATGTAGTATCGGTAACGTTGTTCCTGGCAGTCACTGCTCCCGACAAGTGCAGCACGTCCTTTCACTTCGTCTCACTCATTTCGCAAACACAACCAGCCAGCGCCCGGCGGCCGGAGCCATGCTGGGCCCGCTCCTTCGGCTTCCGGGCCCGCCTGTCCTGCAGCCTCCGCAGCCTCCGCAGCCCCCGTAGCCACCGTAGCCACCCCGCAGCCTTCGTAACCCCCGAAGTCCCGCCCAAGCCGATCAGCCGCGACGGGCGGCGATCTCCTCATGGTAACGGAAGGCTGCAGCCAGCGGGTCCGGCGGCAGCCCGCGCCCGGCCCGCCATTTGGCCAGCAACGGCCGCACATCAGTGAAAAAGGCATCCCGGACGATCTCCTCCGCCCGTACGAGGTCTCCCGTCTGCTGGGCTTTTTCCAGCGCCGCCTCATCTACCAGGAGCGCTTTGGCGTACAGCTCCTGTGCCCGCACCACCGCCTGGACCATGGCCAGGAAGGGCGGCTTGAGGGCGTTGGTTTGATCGATCATGTAGGCGATCCGGGGGCGGGAGGCTCCTTCCGGAAGACGCCGGGAGAAGGCAACGATCTCACGGAAGATGAGATAAAGCTCGTAAGGATCGATGGATCCCACGGTCAGG